>JAILIF010000013.1 GCA_024695405.1 Bacilli bacterium | reverse complement strand
TGATGAAGACCCTTTTAAGGGTTAGCCAGTAATCGATGCAGGCGGCGGACTGCATATACGACATGGTATGTCGTTGCCAGTAGGCTAGGGCAAGGCCCGCATAGGTAAAACCACTAGATGGTCTAGTGGATTGTTATTTTTTCTTATTATTTATGCATAATGCAAAATCCTTTTTTAGTTGAAAAGAATCTGTTTACAAATATATGTCGCATACGATATAATTTAAATGCGAGGATTAAAGAGATGGACAAATACGACCCTTTGTTATTAAAAAATCAACTATGTTTCCCTACGTATGCTGCCGCTAATAAAATTATTAGAAGATATCAACCATTATTAAAGAAGTTAGATCTTACTTATACACAATATGTCGTAATGATGGTTATGTGGGAAAAAGAAGTGGTGAATGAAAAAGATTTAGTAAATAGGCTTTATCTACAAGCCAATACACTTAATCCTTTGTTAAAGAAACTAAAAGAAAAAGAATATCTTTCTATTAATAAGGATAAAGAAGATAAAAGAAATCTTATTATTGCTTTAACGAGTAAAGGAAGAGACCTTAAAGAAAAAGCGATTGATGTTCCATTATCTTTAGCTCAAGAACCTTGGCTAACTGTTGAAGAAGCAAAAGAATATAGAAGACTTTTATATAAGATTATTAATGAAGGCAAGGAGATAGAAAATGAAAATTGCGATTAGATATTTATCGAAAAGTAAAAAACAAAATGGTGTTAAATTAGCCACTGCGGTTAGTGATGAATGCAAAGTAGTAGCTTTGCCTATAACTGAAAAACTTGAAGAAGAAGCAGATGTATTATTTCTAATAAATGCTATGTATGGATTTACAGTTGATCCAGATATTAATGCATTTATTGAAAAGAACGCTAATAACATTAAATGCCTAGTGAATATTAATAGTTCGTGTTCTGGAATGTCTACATTAAAGGCTGTTAAGAAAATTGCCACTAAATATAGTGTTAAAGTATCAGAAAACGAATACCATACTAAAGGCAGTTTTGGATTTATGAATAAGAATCGTCCTAATCAAGACGATTTAAATAAACTAAAAGAATTCGTGAAAGGAGTTATAGCACAATGATTTACGATTATAAAGTTACAAGAGCTAATGGAGAAGAATTAGATTTAGCTACTTTAAAAGGAAAAGTAATAATGGTGGTTAATACAGCTACTGGATGTGGATTTACTCCTCAATATGCACCAATTGAAGAAATGTATAAAAAATATCACGATAAAGGTTTAGAAATATTAGATATACCTTGCAATCAATTTGGCAAACAAGCTCCAGGTACAGATGTTGAAATTCATGAATTCTGTCAGCTTCATTACAATACAACATTTGAACAAATGAAAAAGGCAGATGTTAATGGCGAAAATGAATTACCTCTATATACTTTTCTTAAGAGCCAAAAAGGATTCGAAGGTTTTGGAAAAGGTAAAATGGCAGGTATTTTAAAACTTATTACTATTGGCAAAAAGAAAACAAATCCTGATATTAGATGGAATTTCACAAAATTTATTATTGATCGAGAGGGAAATGTAGTTGCAAGATTTGAACCAACTATAGATATGGCAGTAGTAGAAGAATGTGTTAAAAGCCTTCTTTAAAAAAAGAAAGTTATAAAGGTAATTTTAGCTTAAATAAATAATTAATTACACGTTGGAATAAGTCTCAAAAATTTTATGAATTATGTAATTTTTAGCTCTTTGAAGATCTTATCAACATATTTGTCTTAAATTATTTTAAACATTGTCTATGTTTTTGTTATGAAATTTCTATATACTAATTCGCTGTAAGTGTGCACGGACGCTAATAGGTGTCCAGAGTTAGGGAGTTACTTATGTGCCATTTGCGTTTTGGGTTTTACCCTATGGAGGTTATATGAAAAAACAGAATATTATTCTTTCCGTACTCTCGGTAGCTTGTTTAGTTGCTTGCGGTGACAAACAAGACAAAGTATCCGATGATAATAACGGAAACAATACCAGCACCAATCCTATTGATGGTGCAAACAACCAAGATACCAACACTAATGATAGCAATAGCAAATTTGTTATCGAAAAGTTCGGTACTACTAGATTTGAAGCAGAAAAATTTGGATTATCAAAATGGAATGCTGAAGGTAGTGATAAAATTGTTGATGAAGCAAAAGCATCTGGCGGTAAGTATTTAGCTGCTGCTCAAGCAGGTAGTACTGCTACATTCTCTTTCACACTTCAAGCTTATTCTAAAGTTGTCTTCTCTGCTGCTTATGCTCAAACAGAAGATAACATTGCTAATGAAGTTAATTTAGGAAATACTTTTGCGTATCACATTGATGCTATTAACGATTTTAGAATTGGTTCTAATAATAAGCTTGCTGCAAGAAGCAGTGCTACAAGTTTCGAATTAGTCTCATACGAAGAAGAATCATTATATCCAGGTGAATACAAAGTTACTCTTGAAGTATTAGAAGACGCTGAAAACGTTCCTTCAATTGACTTTATTCAATTTAAAACAAGTGATGCAAGTATTGAACCTGCAGATGTAAGCGGAATTACTTCTGTACCAGATAATGATATGCGTAATTTACAACAATATAAGTTCTTAAATGAAAGTGATTTATTACAATATAAAACATACGCTACTGGTGCTGATTTATCAGCTCCAGAAGGAATCAAATTAAGATTCGATGATGTCGAAACTGCAAGCAAATACTATGTACAAGTTGCTACTAGTGAGGCAGATTTAGAAAATGCTCCAGTTAGAGAAGCTACTGAAAAAGTGTACAAATTCCAAAACGCTTTATTAGGTACAAAGTATTATTATAGAGCTGCAACAAGTATTGATGGCTTAGCATCAGCTACTGTTAAAAATATTACTACAACTAGTGTTGCTCCACGTGTTGTTTATGTTCCAGATGTTCTTAACTTCCGTGATATCGGTGGTTGGGAAAGTGATTTAGTTCCTGGCGGAAAAATTAATCAAGGTATGTACTTCAGATGTGCTCAACTTGATGCAGGCCGTGGTGGAAATACTACTTCAAAACTTGATAATGCTGGCAAAGGTAAAGCTGCTATTAAAGAATTAGGTATCAAAGTTGATATCGATATGAGAGATAGTTATAACTTCCCAAGCAATAAAGTTTCTGCTGCTAATTCAACAGAATGGCCAGTACAATTTGTCGCAGCTGATGTTGCTTCTGGTACAGAATCTAAACGTTGGGAAGGTGGAGATGGTATTGCTGCTAAATATAAAATTATCTTTGATACTATCGCACACTGTGATACTGATCCAGTAATGCTCCACTGCACATATGGTGCTGATAGAACTGGTATTACAACATTCTTCTTAGAAGCATTATTAGGTATGAGCGAAGAAGATATGACTAGAGATTATCTATGGACACAATTCACTCAAGGAAGAGACGTTAAGATTGAAGAATCTAAAGGTGCTGAATTCCCACAATGGGTGAAGAAAACAAAAGCTTGTGAAGGTACAACATTTGCAGACAAAATGGAAAACCACTTAATTAGCTTCGGTATTGAAAAATCAACACTTGAACACATTCGTGAAATCTTCGTTCCAGGATACGTTGCTAAAGCATAATTGATCAATCAATTAATAACCCCTTTCGATTAGAAGGGGTTTTATTTTGCGCAAATCACTCTGATTCACAAATAAAAAAACACATACTAAGTATGTGCGTTTTGCAATTTGGCGGAGGAAGAGGGATTTGAACCCTCGCACACTGTTACATGTCTATGAGCTTTCCAAGCCCACCCCTTCAGCCTCTTGGGTATTCCTCCAAATTTGGCATCATTTTAGTGTTGCGAATAGTATTATAATTAAAAACTATTAAACTTGCACTCTTTATTTATAAATAATTATTATTTACAATAATGTTATGCAAAAATTTGTTATTAACAAATTCGATTCTAATCAGTCTTTATTTAAGTATATTAAGAAGGTTTTAAGAAACGCTCCTTTATCTTTTGTA
>JAILIF010000015.1 GCA_024695405.1 Bacilli bacterium | reverse complement strand
AGAGTTTTGGTGTAGAGGCTATTACGTGGATACGGTTGGCAAGAATAAAGCCAAAATAGCCGAATACATCAGGAATCAATTAAAAGAAGACGAAGCCGTTGTCCAATTGACAATCGACTTCGACGAAGACCCGTTTACGGGCAGCTAGTAGCCAAAGCAAGCGATGGTTCGCATTCGCCCTTGAGGAGGGCGGCTGTTATTAGAGGGCTAATATCTGCCCGTTTATGAAAAACCACCGGATTGTCCGGTGGATATTTATTCACCGTAATTTTATTTCACTTTAGCATTTTAAAGATTAACTTCTAGGATACTTTTGACTTATTAATTTTTTTATTTTAATAGTGAAAAATAATGAGCACTTTAGTATGATTTTATTGTCTTAATAGGAGAGCAAAGAAATATATTTCTTAAAATAAGCTTTTAGAAAACGGGGGGAAAGAATTATGAATAAGAAAGTAGCGTTATGTTTATTATCATTATGCTTTTGCGCATGTGCTTGTACTGCAACTGATAACTGTGAAGAAATAGAAAACAATCAACAAGAAGATAATAAAGATTATTTGAAATATTACGAAAACGATAAATATATTGTTGGCAAAAGAATATTTGATTCAGGTCTTTATCCAGATACATTAGATGGAGAATTTGATTTAGCAATACCTGAAGTTACTGAGGCCGTATGTACTTATCGTAATGGCATTGTTGATATTAAAAAGGATGGAGTTTTAAAGAATCGTGGACGTTCCTTGTATATTGCTGATGTAAATCAAGATGGATATTTTGATTTATGCTTTAAAAGTGGCTCTATATTGGGCGACCTACTTTCTAGTAGAAACAAAGATTCTGTTTGTGTTTATGATGCACATAATTCAAAATACCTTGATATTTTAGATTGTTTTGAAGGCTATAAAAATGATAATAAATCATATTATTTTGACTTGGATAAAAATAATGTTTTGTATTTAATTGAAGGTTCGAATAATCAAAGTGTTTTTAAATTAGGAAAGATTGAAAGAACTGCAAGATTATTAAAAGATCAAGAAAAGAAGTTTGAGTGGTTCGATTTAGATTATAAATTTACAAGCTTTTTATATGGAGTTGATAGAGGCGATCACTTTCAAGGCATAAGTCAACCAGAAATAATGTTTTCTATTTATGGTTTCTTTAAACCAGATATAGAATTTCCATTGACCGCAAATGACTTTACGGTTGAAAAAGTAAAAGGTAGTGATTTTGATGTTTATATTGAACGTAGTAAATTCTACAAAGAACCAGGATATGAAGGAGATTTTCGTGCATTTATAACTTTTAAAGAAGCAGGAGATTATACAATAAGAGTGAAAGCGGGCAATCTTCCAGAACTGAATAACGATAATAAATTTGACTTAGAAGTTTATGAAGACAACTTAACTCTAAATACTTGGCTTTATTCTTATTATGAGGAATATTATGATTTAGAAAAGAATGCGATCGAAATTAGCCGTGGATGGCCGAAAATTTATTTTGCTTTGCAAGATTATGTAATGGCACAAAGTGAAGATTATTTATCAAATTATTTTGGAATTAATAACGGGGACAATATCGTTATTAAAAGTAAACAGGGATACGAAACTTTTAAAGATAAATTGTCAGAATTAGAAAATAATAATTTAATTTGCGACAAAAATAACAGCCCTTTTCCTGTAGTAGATTTTGATTGTTATAAGATTGTAGTGACTGCTCTTTACAAGCCTGATTATGCGGTAAATAGCGAATTAAATTATGTTCGCCAAATTGGCAATTATTTAACAATAGAAATGAATGGTACTTACAGCGATGATTATTATATAGAAAATAGTTGCTATGTCTGCCTTGCGTATTTATTGGTATCTAAAGATATTAATTATACTGTATCTGGAAAAATGACATTTAAAAACGATGGAATTATTAACAATAATGAGCATGGAGAATTATGAAATTAACTAAATTAACATGTCTATTATTCGTTCCTTTTCTTTTATCTTCTTGTAATTCAAATGAAGATAAAGTCTTACCATTAATAACAAAAATTGATTTAACTGATAGCAAACTTGTTATTTATTTGTAGTACTTCATGTGCTGAAGGCGAAAAATCTAATGAAAATTTAAAACTCAATGATACGAGTGATAGCACCTTACTATGTAAAGTTAACAATAACAATCAAATTGAGAGAGTAAAAATTAGCAGCGAAAATTCTGATGATGATTTAACTTTTACTAGTGATTGTGATTTTACTCTCTATGATATTGATGAAAATTATTTCAGAATATTTGTTTCTGATAAGAAAAATAGATTGATGTATTTAGTAAGGTGCTATCACTCGT
>JAILIF010000108.1 GCA_024695405.1 Bacilli bacterium | reverse complement strand
CAATAGGTTCTTCATTAAATTCATTAGGAAATAAAATTACTATCATAAATAAATTTAAAGATATAAGCCCTAAGGAATTTAATGAAGAACCTATTGAATAAATTACATTGTCTATAGCAATAAATCTATCATGAAAGTTTTTTTCTTTCTATAATTTTGCAATTTTTGAATTCTTTTTTGAATTTGTTTAAAAGATCATTACTAAACCTAGATATTTTATGCGCAATAAAAGTTATAGAAAGTTCAGTATTAGCATCTGCAAAGAATTCAAAAACACTCTCATTAAGTTATCCATCTATAATAAAGATTTCATTTTTTGCGTTCCTTAACAATTTATTTATAAATATGAATGCAGTATCCACTTGATTATCCAGTATGACTTTTTCTTCTGGTTTAAAGAAAGCAATTTCATTTTGAATTTGATTAATCCTATTTTCTAACTCATTTGCTTTGTTATATAACTTATAAAGTTATCATATGTGATTAAACTTCTATCAACATCGATTACATTTCCTTTAAGCAAATATTGTTTTAAAACAAAATTAGCCCATTTTCGAAATAAAATACCTCTATTAGACTTAACTCTATATCCAACAGAAATAATAACATCAAGATTATATAACTCAGTTTAGTAATAACGATTAGCATTTGTTGGCACATGTGCATTTTTTGCACACGTGGTTGCTTTGACTAATTCACCTTCTTTATAAATATTTAAAATATGTCTCGAAATAACAGTTCTATCTCTTTCAAATAGCAATCCTATTTCCTCTTTTGTTAACCAAACAGTATCTTCTTCAGGAGATACGTTTACATCAAGCTAAAATTCATTATCTCTAAATTTTATTATTTTATAACCATTCATAGAAAAAACCTCCTCAATTATATAGAGGGGGTGTTTTCAGAAAATTGAAAAATTTTTTAATTATTTTTTCAAAATACTATCAATTATAGAAGTTAAATCGTGTTTATTTACATGGTAAATGTTATCAAAGAAGTTTTCATCTTCTCCGTTAACATGCTCGTATTCATCAATTAATCTTTCTAAAGCGTCACTTGGTATAGGAAAATCTCTTTCCATGTTTTGACGCATAACAGTTAATTTATCTAATTCAAAAGTAACTAAATCTACTTCATTAAATAATTCTTTAAGAGGTTTTACTTTATCAATTCTATAAATTCTTAAAGAATTTGTACTATCTAAAATAACGATACCGTCTTTATCCAAAGAATAGGCTTTAGCCATTTCATAATACATATTCCACATGAGTTCTTCATGAGAAAAGCACTGTTGGCTACCACATATTTGTTTTCTTAAAGTATCACTACTAACGATGTAAACGTGTCCGTTTTTCATCCTATCTTTTATTAATAAAGAAATATAACTTTTTCCACTACCTGGAACGCCCGATAAAACAATTAATTTATTCATAACGGTATCAATTATAATCTTTTTTAACCTATTTATTAAGTAAAATAAAAGCCCCGCGATTGCGGAGCTTAAATTTGTTGGTTTTAATTGTTATTTTACCAATTTTGCAGCTTCTGCAGCTACATCCTTGCCGTTTCTGCCAGCTTGAAGTAAAGAAGTTACATCTTCTTCTGACATTAATCCACCTTTGACAACTTTACGTGTTGTTTTAGCAAAGTCTTTTTTGACCTCTTTTAAAAGAGCTTCGTTTTCCTTTCTAAAAGCAATCTTACGTCTAATACCGTTGACAAGAGCGCTTGGAATATAAACAGAAGAAATTTTGCTACCTTCTCTCCATTGACGATAATAATATGTTTTATTACTAATTGTCTTAGTAGAAACATAACCACATGGGAGTGAGGAAATTGTATTTTCGATGTCGACGTATTCGTTGATCAAATCAACTAACGCTTCAACAAGGCGCGAATCTTTTTTCATATTCAAAATCTCCTTAACCTACATGCTTGATTTTAACTTAATTAATAATTAATAAACAAGTATAAATTTCAAAATTGATAAAGTATTTAATAAATTAAATAACAATTTTTGCGCTTAGATTATAAACCGAACTTTTTAATTCTGTCTAATCTATCTTTAGCACACTTCTCACTCTTAGTGAGTAATGCCTCAGCATTATTAGGATTTACTCTTGGTAATTGTGAGAATCTAGTTTCTGTCATGACGAAGTCTCTGAACTTAGTGTAGTCAGGATCTTTCATATCCATTGTTAATGCTGGTTTGCCAGCTTCAACATTTCTTGGATCATAACGGAAGATTGGGAAGTAACCACATTCAACAGCTAATCTTTCTTGTCTCATTGAGTTAGCTAATCCACCTTTAATACCATGGTTTGCACATGGAGCGTAGCAAATAACTAATGATGGACCATCATAAGATTCAGCTTCTTTTAATGCTTTAATAGCAGCGATTGGGTTTGCACCTAATGAGATTTGAGCAACATAGACGTTACCATAGCTCATAGCGATTAATGCAAGGTTCTTCTTAGCAGTTGTTTTACCACTAGCAGTGAACTTAGCAATAGAACCTGTTTGTGATGATTTTGAAGATTGACCACCAGTGTTGGAGTAAACTTCAGTATCGAGTAATAAGATGTTAACATCTTCTTCGTTTGCGATGACGTGATCTAATCCACCGTAACCGATATCATAGCCCCATCCATCACCACCGACGATCCAAACAGATTTATCAGCGAAGTCTCTTTCATATGCAAGAGCAGCTTTGATTCCTTCGTCTTTGCTTGCTTTGATAAGAGCAATTAATTCAGGAACGATTGTTCTCATTGCTTTTCTATCTTTAATCTTTGCAAAGTATTCATCAATCTTAGCAGCTAAATCAGCTTCAACGCCACGTTCTTTAGCAGCAGTTAAGATTTCGATAATTGCTTTGAGTTTTGCATTAGTAGCAACTCTCATACCATAACCGAATTCAGCGTTATCTTCGAATAAGGAGTTAGCCCAAGCAACACCTTGGCCTTCTTTATCTGTGCAGAATGGAGTTAATGGAGTTGAACCAGAATAAATTGAGGAACAACCAGTTGCGTTAGCAACTAACATATCTTTGCCAAATAATTGGGAAGTTAATCTATAATATGGAGTTTCACCACAACCAGCACATGCGCCAGAGATTTCCATGTAAGGCATTAAGAATCCAACACCTTTAACAGAATTTTGTAATGCTTCTGGGAGTCTGTCTGCTTTGTATGAAACATTCTTATAGCAGTATGCTGCAGCATCTTCTTGAGCAAATTGAGATTTAGCTTCAACCATTTCAAGAGCGACTTTGCCAGTCTTATTAGCCATACATTCGCCAACACAGAGACCACAACCGACACAGTTTCTTGGTGAAACTTGGATACGGTATTTCAATCCTGCTAAGCCAGGACCCATAGCGTTGATAGCTTCTTTTGCGAGTTCAGGAGCGTTAGCGTATTCGTTTTCATCCATTAAGATTGGACGGATTGTTGCGTGTGGACATACGAATGCACATTGGTTACATTGGATACATGCTTCTGGGTGCCATAATGGAACTCTGTCTGCGATACTTCTTCTTTCTTTGAAAGTAATATCGTTTCTCATAGTACCATCGAGTAATTCATATTCCATGAACTTACTGACTGGGAGATCATCACCACCGAGGTTACCCATAACAGCAACGTATGAATCGAAGTAGTCGTCACCAGTTAATTTAGCTTCGACTTTTGGTTCTAAGTTAGCCCATGCTGGATCAACTTTGACTTCTCTTAAGCCTTCAGTACCAGCATCGATTGCTTTCCAGTTCATCTCAACTATGTCTTGACCTTTCTTAGCATAGCTCTTTTCAGCGAATTTCTTCATCCACTTATTAGCTTCGTCATAAGGCATAATGTCTTGGTTGAGATAGAAGAATGAAGCTTGGAGAATTGTATTTGTATGTCTACCCATACCGATTTCTCCAGCAATCTTATTAGCATCAATGACGTAGAATTTAGCGCCTTTTGTTGCTAATTGATATTTAACACGGTTTGGCATTGATGCAATTAATGCTGCATCATCCAAATCAGTATTTAATAAGAATGTTCCGCCTTTCTTTAAGTTTTTGATCATGTCGAACTTATATAAGTAAGAATCTAATGAACAAGAAACGAAGTCAGCGTTTTGTACGTAATATGTAGAGTGAATTGGTGATTTACCAAATCTTAAGTGGGAACGAGTTACACCACCAGCTTTTCTACTATCATATGCGAAGTAAGCTTGAGCATATTGACCAGTAGCGTCACCAATAATCTTAATGGAGGATTTGTTAGCACTAACAGTACCATCACTACCTAAACCATAGAATAAGCAGGATGTGTAGTCGCCTTTAACGTGATAGTTATCATCTACTGGAATTGAAAGATGTGTAACATCATCGTTGATGGAAACTGTGAAGTGATTCCATTTCTTATCTGATTTCATGAAGTCATAAACTGCCTTCATATCTTTTGGTTGAGTATCTTTTGATGATAAACCATATCTACCACCGATAACTTCAACATTTAAGCCAGCTTCTTTAATAACTGCTGTAACGTCTTCATATAATGGTTCGCCTGCAGCACCTGGTTCTTTAGTTCTGTCTAAGACAGCAATTGTTTTAACTGATTTTGGTAAAACAGCTAATAAGTGTTTTGCTGAGAATGGTCTAAATAAATGAACTTTAACTAAACCAATCTTTTCACCTTTAGCAGTTAAGTCATCGATAACTTCTGTTAATGTTTCTGTAACAGAACCCATTGCGACGATAACTCTATCAGCGTCTTTAGCACCATAGTATGTAAATGGAGCGTAATTTCTACCAGTTAATTCACTTGCTTTTTCGAAATATTTACAAGCAACTTCGAGAACTTCATCAAGTTTCTTGTTTTGAGCTTCTCTACCTTGGAAGTAAACGTCATCGTTTTCAGCACCACCTCTTGTAACTGGGTGAGTGTGTGGGTTTAATGCTCTTGAACGGAATAATTCAACTTTATCCATTGGGAGTAATTTCTTCCATTCAGCATCATCAACGAATTCAACGTTTTGAATTTCGTGTGATGTTCTGAAACCATCAAAGAAATGACATACTGGATATTGAGCATCGATTGCTACTAGGTGAGCAACGTTTGTTAAGTCTGCAATTTCTTGAACTGAGTGAGAGCAAATCATTGCGATACCAGTTTGTCTAATTGCATAAATGTCTTGGTGATCACCAAAGATTGATAAGCTACGTGTAGCTAAGCTTCTTGCAGAAACATGTAATACTGCTGGAAGAAGTTCGCCAACCCACTTATAAATGTTTGGAATCATTAATAATAAACCTTGGCTAGCTGTATAAGTTGCTGCTAATCCACCAGCTTGTAAAACACCGTGGACTGTACCAGAAGCGCCAGCTTCAGATTGCATTTCGCTAACTTTAACTACTGAACCAAAAAAGTTCTTTTTACCTTGTGATGCATAAACATCAATGTTCTCCGCCATTGGAGAAGATGGAGTAATTGGGTAAATACCAGCTACTTCAATATAGTTGTAAGATCCTAATGCTGCAGCTGTGTTACCATCGACTGACAGCATTGTTTTCTTTACATCGGCCATTTTCATATCCTCCTAAAAATACCGTTCTTAATTATACGCGTGTATAAAGAATTCTACAAGGGCGAAAACATGATTAAGACATTTTATGAAAATGACTTATATGTAAAGCAAAATGAAAAGCCCTTCAAAGAAGGGCCTAATTGCATTTTTGTTTTTATTTCTTCCAAATCTCTTTGTTGACAACATCAATTTTTTCTTTGATGATTTTAACAACTCTTTCGGAAACATTTGTAACATCGTAATTTTCAGGAGTTTTTGCGAATTTATAACGCATCAATTCAGTATCGATTGCAAGCATAATTCCTTGTCTATCAATACCTGAAACAATGATTGAACCTGCTTCAACACCTTCTGGTCTTTCGGTAGATGTTCTAATTAAAACTGCAGGGAATTTTCTCATAGCACTTTCTTCAGTAAGGGTGCCACTATCAGAAAGAACAAACATAGCGTTTTCTTGAAGTTTTACATATTCAAGGAAACCTAATGGTTTTAAATTACGGATTAATGGATGTGGTTTAAAACCATTAGCATCGAATCTTTTTTGTGTTCTTGGGTGAGTTGAGAAAATAACAGGGACTTGATACTTTTCTGCGATGTCATTAAGTGCAGGCATAAGTTGATCAAAATTCTTCTTAATATCGATGTTTTCTTCTCTATGAGAAGATACAACGATGTATTTGCCTTTTTCAAGGCCCATATCTTCAAGAACTTTTGATGCTTCAATTTTATCGTTATTAGCGTTTAAAACTTCCAACATTGGAGAACCGGTGATGAATGTATATTCCATTTCAATGCCTTCCTTCATTAAGTTAGCATAAGCGTGTTCTGTGTATGGGAGATTGATATCGGAAATGTGATCAACAATCTTTCTATTAATTGTTTCTGGAACGTTCCAGTCACCACATCTATTACCTGCTTCCATATGGAAGATTGGGAGCTTAAGTCTTTTTGCAGAAATAGCACAAAGAGCACTATTTGTGTCGCCTAAAATCAAGACTGCATCAGGTTTTAATTCACCTAATAATTTGTATGATTTTGAAATAGCGTTACCAATAGTTTCGCCCAAATCATTGCCAACACAATCAAGATAGTAATCTGGTGCTCTTAATTCTAATTCTTCAAAGAAGACTTGATTTAATTCATAAGCCCAATTTTGTCCTGTATGTACCAAAATATGCTCGATTTCATTATCTTTGTCTAAAGCTTTAATTACTTCAGAAAGTCTAATAATTTCTGGTCTAGTCCCAACAATAGTAACTACTTTAATTTTCTTTTTCATTTGCTACTCCTTCACAACAGGTTCTCTATAAGTATCTGCAGTTTTTTCATCATAAATTTCACTAATCCACATAATTGTATGAGAATTAGTTTCACCAATGTTTTCAATTGAATGAGTGTACATAGGAATAATGTCTACCATCTTTCCATCTTTCCCATCGACAACATCAACTAACATCTCATCGGATTTAACATTTCTTTGTTTAATTTCACATTTACCTTTGACAGTGTAAAAGATTTCTTTTTTGTAAGTGTGATAATGTCCACCTTTAATAATGTGAGGGAAAGAAATATTTTCAGAAATTTGTCCCCACTTCTTTGACTTATATAATTCTTCAAAACTACCACGAGCATCAGCGGCATAATTAAATGAATATCCATCCTCGCTTAAATAATCACAGAATGTTTTAAATAGTTTAAGTTCAAATTCATCATGAAGAATAGGCAAGTGCCTATCGCTTTCGATTTCTTTTTTGAAGTAATAAAGTAAATCAGCAAGCTTTCCCAATGAACAATCATGTGTTGGCTGAACATATAAAATATCTTTTGATGATGTTCCATTTTTGATGCAGTTAATAAATTCATTAACGATATCATCAACATAGTTGAAATGAACAACATAATTAGGATCTCTAATTGTAATTTCTAAATCATGAGCAATGTTATAACAGAAAGTTGCTGCAGCGCTGTTATAGTTTGGTCTACACCACTTTCCAAAAACATTAGCAAGGCGGAAAACATTAACTGGAAGACCACAATCTAACAAATAGTCTTCAGCCATCTTTTTGCTTTTTCCGTAATCATTGTCTAAAGCAGCTTGAATTGAACTTGAGAAAATGACTGGAATGTTTTTTCCATTATCCTTAAGTAAATCAATGAGTTTTTTTGTAAAGTTTGAATTTCCATCATAAAACTCTTCAACACTCATTGGTCTATTAATTCCTGCAAGATGAACTAAATAGTCTGCTTTTTTAACATAGTTAACTAATTCTTCTTCAGTATTATCCAAGTCGTACTTGAAAATATTATATCCAGCTCTTTCAAGCTTAAGGGACACATGTTTCCCTATAAAACCGTTCGCGCCAGTAACAAGTATGTTTTTAATCATGTTGTCTAACTTCCCCACCAAATAATTCTAACTTTTTGAGAAGTTTTTTCATACCCTCAACATCAAGTCTACCAGTATTATGTGATGTATAAGATTCTGAGAAGTTTAATTTTTTGTTACCTTTTGAGAAGTATTTGTCGTAGTTTAAATCTCTATTATCAGCGACAATTCTATAGAAATTGCCACAATCAACTGCTCTAATCATTTCTTCTTGAGTGACTAAAGTTTCGTAGAGTTTTTCACCATGTCTAGTACCGATATAATCAATACCTGTTTTACTATTTGTTAATTCGATAACTGCTTGAGCTAATGTTTCAATTGTTGCAGCAGGTGCCTTTTGAACGAATAAATCACCTTGTTCACCATTTTCAAAAGCATATAAGACTAAATCAACAGCGTCATCAAGAGTCATCATGAATCTAGTCATTTCTGGATTAGTAATAGTAATTGGCTTACCATCATGAATTTGATTTAAGAAAAGAGGGATAACACTACCTCTAGAAGCCATAACATTACCATAACGAGTTAAACATAAAACTGTATCTCCTGGTAAAAGTTGTCTACTTCTAGCAATAACATTCTTCTCCATTAAAGCTTTAGAAATACCCATAGCGTTAATTGGATATGCTGCTTTATCAGTAGATAAGAAGATAGCTTTTTTAACACCATTTCTAACGCAAGCAGTAATTACATTATCACTACCGATGACGTTAGTTCTTACAGCTTCCATTGGATAGAATTCACAAGATGGAACTTGCTTTAAAGCAGCTGCGGAGAAAACATAGTCAACGCCTTTAAAAGCATCAACAATAGAATCATAGTTTCTAATATCACCAATGTAGAATTTTAATTTCTCATTGTTATAGTACTTTCTCATGTCGTCTTGTTTCTTTTCGTCACGAGAAAGAATTCTGATTTCTTTAATTTCAGTATCTAGAAATCTATCAACAACTGCATGGCCGAATGAACCTGTACCACCAGTAATTAATAAGACTTTGTCTTTAAGAATAGAAGTATCTTTGCTTGCGTATTCTTCTAATCTTTCAATCATTCTTTCAAGTTTTAAAGTATCTGCTTTTGTTTCGTCGCCTTCATATTGAACATATGTTCTGAGTGGAACGCCAACAATTTTAGATGCTTCTTCTTGAGTTAATTTGCATTTTTTGCGTGTTTCTTTTAAATTCATTATAAATTCCCTCGCCAATAATATTATTATATTAATCTAAAATATTTCTCACAATAAAAAATGCAAATTTTGCATATTGTTAAAAAGAAGGACTATTAATCCTTCCTTATTTCTTTTCTAGTTCAGTTCCTTCATACATGTAATCACACCAAGGGAAATTCTTCCATAGGTTCACATGTAATCTATGCATTTCTTCAACTAAAAGCAACATCTTACCAATACATTTTTGCTTTGGAATTATCTCAATACATTCTCCATTTACATACATGCAAGTTGCCGTTGTATCATTTTCAATAACTAGAGAATAAATAATGTCATATCCAAGACTCCACTGCCATGGTTTTCCATGTCTTTCACCATTAAAATGCATACCTTGATGATCAATAGTAACGATTCCTTTACCACAAGGAATAGATAAAGCATTATTGTCTTTTATTGGTTTATATTTAGGAAGTTCACCTATAGTTACTTCACAAGAGAAAGAATAATTTTTATCCGCTCTTATTTCTTTAATAACTTGGGTACGTTCCCAATCTACCCACGCAGATGGAGAAACTGGTGCTTTGTCGCCTTCATGCAATAAATGGAAATCATAATATTCATCAATTTCTACACCATTACCACATTCAGCACAGTATAACTTATTGCCCCAACCAACCATTTTTAATTCAGCGCCGCACTTTGGGCACTTATAACAAATAGTTTCTAAATTGTAAGCTGCTCTATTTTTGATTTTATATTTAACTCTAGCAGTTTTGTTCCATTCGTAATCATCGTGTTTAAATGTATAGTTAACGACATCTTGAATTTCATCAGGTGTCATTTTCTTTAAATCTTCTGGAGTAAATAACTTTTGAATTGTTACGTTAACTTTACCCACTCTATCTTTAATATCTGTCTTGTGTGAAGTTAAGTAAGCACCTTCTAGTTTCATAAAATAAACAGGTACCCCATAAAACTGTAAAAATCTACCAGTTCCTGGAACTACAGGTTGGTTATGTCCATATATTGAAGACATGCCCTCCGGAGAAAATGCTACACATCCACCACTCTTAATTACTTTATTAATAGCTCTAATGCCTACTGGGTCTTGAGTAAAATTCTTCTTTGGAATGATTTTGCAGAACTTAAATAAGTTAAAGAATTTCTTTCTAAAAAATTCGCTATAACCAGCAACCATATTAAACTTCTTAGGTGCAATAATCTTCTTTAAGAATAAATAATCTCTTCTTGAAAGATGGTTCCAAACAATAAAACATGGTCCTTTTTCTTTTCTTGGATCATCAATAATTTTGTATGTTGGGTGATACTTAGGCGCAAAGAATGGTAAATTAGATAAAATCTTATAACCAAACCACACTAAGTTTGAAGGTGTCTTATATTTTCTTTTTGCTAACTTTTCATCAATTGTTAATTTTTGTTTCATACATTAAAAATACTAGCTTTCACTAGTAAGTTCCTAAACTATAGTTTATAACGTTATTTATTACTTTTAACTTAACCGATTTACACGCCCTTAAAAAACGAGCAACTTTTAACTTATCTGATTTTGGAAAATAAATAATTTTGCTATCTTCGGCGTTCTTCATAAAGATGTCTAATCTAATATAATTACGTAGTTCTTCGTTTCTTATTATTTCAGATTTAACTAAAGTGACAATTTCTTTAACTAAAAGGGTCGCAAAAGCATTATAAAAATAAACATTATCCACTATTCTATTTGGTTCCATATCTGAATAAAGCAATATTTCTTGTTTTGAAATACCTATCCCACAATAAGAAAACTTCTCATTCTCATGAATTTGGCATAAACAAGGAATGTAATCTAATAGGTATTGTTGCTTTTCAATACTAATAGCAATTTCTACCTTTTGAAGTTGTTTATTCTTAGAACTAACTGCCATGGATTTATTATATTATTTAATAAAGTAAATAAAAATATTTTTATCGTTTTATAACACTCTTTATTTTATTGTGGTAAGATATCAAACGTTATGACAGACGAAGAGAAATTAATTGTTTCAACATTAGATAAAATTAGACACTTCTTACAAAAAGATGGCGGAGACTGTGAATTTGTTTCCTTTAAAGATGGAATAGTATATGTAAAAATGCACGGTGCTTGCCAGGATTGTATGTATGCTGATCAAGATATTAAAGGACTTGTTGAAGTTATTCTTCAAGAAGAAGTCCCGGGTGTTTTAGAAGTTAAATTAGCCGAATAATTACTTGGGGTGTAGCCAAGCGGTAAGGCAGTGGACTCTGAATTCACCATTCACTGGTTCGATCCCAGTCACCCCAGCCAATTCAATTTAAACGATGCACTTTGTGCATTTTTTTATGTTAATTTTTTAAAAATGATAAATGGCATTTTAAAAAAATAAATATGCCGTTTGGCACATTTATTAATTTTGTCTATTATTCTCAAAATAAAAAAGCCTTTTCAGGCTTAATTATTAAAACTAAATTAAAGTAATATGTTTTCTTTACGATTTACAATCACATACCCTTCGCGATTGTAAACATCTTCTCTATTATATTTAATTGGCGTGCCATCAGGTTTAACAAATAAACCACCTGCTTCTTCCACTACACATTGGCTAGCTGCGGTATCCCATTCTTTGGTACCTGCGGACATTCTATAAGAAATTTCCGCTAAACCTTCTGCTATTTGGCATGCTTTTAATGCCGAACCGACTTTTCTTTTTGATGTAATTCTATCTTTCCATTTAGTAATTAAAGCTTCTTCTTTTTCATTAAAATGGAATACAGAACATAAAACAGTTAAGTTATCTATTTTACCGTTAACATGGATTCTTTTAACTTCATCACCAATTTGATGATATGCACCATTACCTTTAGAAGCAAAATAGATATCACCAGTTGCAGGAGCAATAACAACACCCACTACGACTTCGTGCTTATAAGCTAATCCAATATTGACTGTGAATCCACCGTCTTTTGCTACGAAATCTTTAGTTCCATCCACAGGATCTATAATCCAAACATAATCGTTATTAAGTCTAGATTTATTATCTTCGGATTCTTCGGTTAAAAATGCATATGTAGGATAACATTTATGAAGGAATTCTCTAATTAGTTTATCAGCAAGTTTATCAGCTTCTGTTACTGGAGAATTATCTTCTTTTATTTCAACATCAAAGTCACGATTATAGATATCCATAATCGGCTTGATAACTGAAATACCAGCTTTTAAAGCACAGTCAAGTTGCTCTTCCCACATAGATTAGTTATTAGCGTCTTCGTCATCAGAAGAATCATCGTCTTCTTCTTCAACTTTTTCTGCTTCGTTGCCATCGATGTTAAGATTTTGTTCATCAGATGGTTTCTTTTCTTCGAATGCAGCGTTGTATTCGTCTTCTTCTTCTTTTTCTTCTGAGTCAACATCATCTTCAGAATCAACTTCTGAATAGACATCTTTCATATCGATATGTACTTTATCAAATGTGTGACGAACTCTTAAATCCCATTCGTTTTCACCTAAAGTAACAAATCTTCCATCTAACATTAAGTTAGTGTAGAATCTTGAAACTTTGTTAGCAGCTTCTTCTGGAGTTAATTCTGCTTTTTTAACAACATATGCCCAAATATCTTTAAAGCTTGAGCTGTCTTTTTTACCACTTACATATTCATAAGCGATTTCAATTAATGAACATTCCATATAATTTTCTCTCCTTCTTACATGTGTTCTGGAGCACTTACACCTAAAAGGTTAAGTGCGTTTTTAATAACAATTTTAGTAGCTTTGCACAAAGCTAATCTATTACCGGATAATGCTAAATTATCACGATCAATTACATGACAACAATTATAGAAAGAATGTACACTTTCTGCTAAATCATGAATGTAATTTGTAATCTTGTATGGGGATTTTGTATTTCCTGCATCTTCCACAACTTTAGGGAATTTTGCGATATTTTTCAATAGTTCTGTTTCAGAAGGCTCTTTTAATAGACTTCCAGAAACATCTAATTTAATATCTTTGCCAGTTTCCAAAACTGAGCAAAGTCTAGCGTGTGCATATTGTGAATAATAGACTGGGTTATTTGAGGATTGCTCTTTTGCAAGATCCATATCAAAGTCCATATGAGTAGATGCTGCTCTCATTGCAAAGAAATATCTCATTGCATCAACACCAACTTCTTCACAAATCTCATGTAATGTAATTGCATCTCCACTACGTTTAGATGCTTTAAATTCTACACCGTTTTTAAGGAATCTAACCATTTGAATTAACTCAATATGTAAGACATCTTTATCGTATCCATGCATCATAAGAGCACTCTTCATACGATTAATATATCCATGGTGGTCAGCACCTAAAACATCAATTAAGTTATCAAATCCTCTAGATAATTTATTAACGTGATAACAAATATCTGGCATGAAATAAGTATATTCGCCGTCTTTTTTACGAATAACTCTATCTTTATCATCAAGATAATTGGTTGTCTTTAAGAATAAAGCTCCATCATCTTGATAAACATTATCACCTAAGAATTTAATTTCTTTTTCGATAGCGTTATCAGCGCGAATTGCTTTTTCACTAGAAAATACATCAAATTCTACTCTAAACGCTTTTAAGTGTTCAATAATTCTACCTAGTTCTAATTTGATACCATATTGCTTTAAAAATTCCATTCTTTCAGCATCGTCCATAGATATAAGGTCTTTGCCTTTTTCTTGAATTAATTGCTTTGCAATATCAATAACATCATCACCCCAATAGCCATCTTCTGGCATTTCAGCATTCATGCCTAACTCTTGAAGATATCTAGCATAAATAGATTCAGCTAAATGTGTAATTTGCATACCAGCATCATTGATGTAGTATTCTTTTGTAACATCATAACCATTGAACGCTAAGATTCTACTAATACAATCTCCGATTGCTGCTCCACGAGCAGTACCTACATGGAGGAGTCCAGTTGGATTAGCGCTAACAAATTCTACGTTAATCTTTTTATTTTTCTTTTCTCCGGCACCGAAAGAAGCATCTTTAGTAATTACTTCATTAACGATTTTGCTAAGAGAATCTTGTTTCATATAAAAGTTGATAAAACCAGGACCAGCAATTTCAACTTTATCAATGCTGCTCATATCTAGTTTAGGAATGATTAGTTCTGCTACTGCACGAGGATTTGTTTGGAAAAAGCGTGAAAATTTCATTGCGCAGTTTGTTGCGTAATCACCATGAGTTGGATCTTTACTAACTTCGATAATGATATCGTTGAGTTGGACTTCGTGGCCAAGTTCTTTAAAAGCGTTTTGAACATTAACTTTTAAACTATCTAAAATATCCATTACTTTTCCTCCTTTTTTAAACTAACAATGCAATCAGCTTTAACCGCTAATCCTTGTCCTATTGCATCTAAGCCTTCATTAGTTCCGGCTTTAATTGAAATGCGTTCAACTTCTGTGCCAAATATCTTTGCAATATTTGCTCGCATTTCATCAATATATTTTCTAATTTTTGGTTGCTCTAATGTAACACTTACATCGAGGTTATTCAGTTTATAACCCATTTCTTTCATCTTGGAAACTATGTTACCAAGAATGATTGAGCTATCCATATCTTTATATGTTGGATCATTATCTGGGAAGAATTTGCCTAAATCTCCAAGCGCTAAAGCGCCAAGAACAGCGTCCCCAATAGCGTGATAAACCACATCACCATCGCTATGTGCTAATTCTCCTTTTTCAAAAGGAACAACTACACCTGCTAAGATAAGTTTTCTACCTTCTACAAGTTTATGTATGTCAGAACCTAAGCCAACTCTCATCTTTATTTCTTTGTGACATTAAATCTAAAGAACATAACATCACCGTCTTTAGGATAATATCCTTTTCCTTCTGTTCTAAGTTTCCCAGCTTCTTTAACCGCTTGTTCACTACCTAATTCATGGATTGAATCATATGAATAAACTTCAGCACAAATAAAACCTTTTTGGAAATCAGTATGAATTACTCCAGCACATTCAGGTGCGGAATAACCATTTTTGAAAGTCCAAGCTCTACATTCATCACTACCTACAGTGAAGAAAGTAGATAAATTTAACAATTTATATGTAGCTTTAATAACTTTATCTAATCCAGATTCAGTAACTCCTAAATCAGCAAGATACATTTCTCTTTCTTCTTTAGAAAGTTCACTAAGTTCTGCTTCGATGCCCGCACAAACAGGAATAACTTGATTTCCTTCTATTGCAGCGTATTCTTTAACTTTTTTATAATTTTCACAATTTTCAATGTCAGCTAAATCAGTTTCACCAACGTTTGCAACATAGATAATAGATTTGCTAGTTAATAAATGATAATTGTCTAAGCAGAATTGAAGTTGATCGCTAGATAAAGAAACTCCTCTTGCAGGAAGACCTTGTTCTAAAGCTTCTTTTAAAGGAGTTAAAATGCCCATTTCATAAATGCATTCTTTATCATGAGCAACTCTAGCTTTAACTTCACACTTTTCTACTCTTTTATTAATTGTCTCTAAATCAGCCATTACCAATTCGAGATTTATAATCTCAATATCTCTAATTGGATCAACTGTATCTTCAACGTGAATAATGTCTTTATTTTCAAAACATCTAACAACTTCAATAATTGCATCACATTGTCTAATATGGCCTAAGAATTGATTTCCTAAACCTTCACCTTTACTAGCACCTTTAACCAAACCAGCAATATCAACAAATTCAACTGTTGCAGGAATAGTTCTTTCTGGTTTGAATAAATCGCTTAGGAAAGTTAATCTAGCATCAGGAACGTTAACAACGCCGGTATTAGGGTTAATAGTAGCAAAAGGATAATTAGCTGCCTCTACATGTGAATTCGTAATCGCATTAAACAATGTTGATTTTCCTACATTTGGAAGTCCTACAATACCTGCTTTTAATCCCATAAAACCTCACTTACGCACTATATATCATACGCCTATACGAAAACACTTCAATAAAATTTTATATTTTAAGGCAATCAATTGGTTTAATTTTTCTAATGTGTTTAGCACTAATCCAAGAAGAAACTAAACATATTAAAACACATGCAACAGACATTACTACATATGCTAAAAAACTAGCAGAGAATTTAAAAGGAAGAGATAAAACATCAGAAGAAAGTTTTAATATTGCTAAATTAACCATTGTTAATTCGGCACACGCAACAATTAACGCAAATAACGAAGAATAACTGGTATAGCTGTATAAAAATTTCATCGATTCATCCACATTAATTCCTATACATCTTGCTAATGCAATTTCTTTTTTTATGTCTTGAATATGAAGATAAGTACATGAAGAAAGCAAAATTAAAGAAATAACTAACGAGACAAACGAAATGCATAATATAAAAATAGAAATTGCGTTGCATAATTGATCTACACTTTTATTTATCTCTAAAAGAGGATTAACAATTTCGTATTGAGGAAACGCTCTTTTAAGTTTCGCGATTAAACTATCTATATCAATATCTTCTCCTATAGAAAATGAAATAGACGTTGGAACTAAGCTTTCTGCTTTCAAGCCATCTTGTAATAAGAAATAATCTTGTGTCCAATAAGCATTATGGTAAATACAGTTTTTCTCATTTTCGACAACGCCAACAATTTTTAGTTTTGTTGTTACATATTCCCTATTAAAAATACCTATTCGTTTATTTATTTCTTTTATCGCAGTAGATAAATAGAGAAACTCTGAGTTCGTATATTCTGTTTTAAGGTTTTCCAATAAACCTGATGAAACAACAATCTCGTCCAAATCAATTGGTTCTCTACCTGAAGATATATTTGTTAAATTCGAATCAAACTTAACAGGATTAGCGAAATTATTCGAAAAATTTGAATAAAGTACTCCGGGCTTCAAATCTTCCTTTTCATTAGTGCCAAATTCAATTGAGGCATTATTTTCGGTTGTTTCAAGTAGAGAATATTCTGACAAAGAGAAATATGTTCTATTAGCAAATCCAGAAATAAGATTATTTGGATAATTCACATAACCACCACTGTTATAAACAATCGGATTATTTAAATCTTCACTAACAGAACTAATATATTCGATTTCTTTATCTGTTAATTGAGTCTTAGGCGCATAGTAGGGAATTAGATAATTTATGTCGCACGCTTCTTTATCTAATAGTTGATTCACAAATAAGTTCTTATCGCAAACTTCAAACATGTATTTATCTGTAAGTTCTTTCTCTCTTGCAAACTTTAAAAAATCATAATTATTTTCAGTAGAAATGTAGGTTATCTTATTTAATACCCACGGAAATTCCTTTAAATCGTGACTATCAGTTGATGGAAACCTCATATTATCTTCCAAAACGATTTTGTTAAACATTCTATTTGTATGGGCAATATATGGCTCAGTAGATAAGGCAAACCCAACTAAAGTGAATACTTGCTGATCTGAATATTCCCAATCTACATTACCCGCTTCAATTACTACCTTTACATCATTACTTTCTAAATACGAAGAAAATGAATTAACACTTTTTTCAATACCAAAAACCATACAGATACTTCTAATTTGATAAATAGTTAATCCTAAACATATTTCATCATCTTCCATCTTTTTTAAAGGTGCAGGCAAGAAAGAATTATCGTTAACTTTTACAGTCACAGCGTCATTAATGTGTCTAATCGAAAGATCATCAATAAAATATGTTTTAGACCCACTTTCTAGATAGAACATATTACAATCCTTAAACATTTCTTCGAAGTTATTCAAATAACCAACACCACATTCATATTGATTATCTTCATCATAGGTATCTAATAAATATTTAGTATCGTCATAGGTAACATTTTTAATTCTTTCTGTTTTATCTTGCTGTTTACAAATAGAAATAGACGCTGTTTCAATAAGATTGCTATAAGAGCGTTTTAAGTCGTTTGAAATTGAATTAGAAAAAGATATTGATAAGCCAATTCCCATAAGTCCCATAGACATAAACATGGTACTTAGAACGCTTCTAATCTTTTTTGCTTTCATACTTTGCTTAGCGTGATTAATCGCAAACATAAAAGGTACAGAAGATTTCTTCTTTTGCTTTTCTTTGTTAGAAATAATTAATGGTTTATAATCTTCAATAATTTTATTATTCTCTTCCACAACTAATTGTTTATTTTTGATAAACACAATCTTATCGGCGTATTTTCTAGCTAGGTCTAAGTCATGTGTAACCATTAAAACAAGTGATTTTGTTGAAAATTTCTTTAATAAAACCAATATTTCTTCACCATTATTTTCGTCTAAAGAGCCTGTTGGTTCATCAGCGATAATTAGCTTTGGGTTATTAATAAGAGCTCTACAAATGGCTACTCTTTGTTTTTCTCCGCCTGAAAGATTTTTACAAATTCGTTTGTTATAGTTTTCTAAATTACAAAGAGCAAGTAATTCATTACACTTGTGTGTTTTTTTAACATCAGAACAATTTGAAAGCACGCTGAGAGGAAAAGTTACATTTTTCTCTACAGTCTGATTATCAAATAACTTAAAGTCTTGGAAGATAAATCCAATATTTTTAATTCTAAAATTTGCACCTTCTTTGTCATTTAATTCTTCAATTCTTAATCCATCAAAACTAATGCTACCTTTGAAATCTATTAAAGAAGAAATTGCATTCACTAAAGATGTTTTTCCACTACCAGATTCGCCACAAATGCAAATCAATCCACTTCTTGGAAACTTTATATTTACGTTATCTAATACTACTTTATCTTCAAATTTTATTCCTAAATCTTTAATATCGATCATAAGTCAGTAAGCTCCTTTTTAAGAGAAATCTTTTTATTAATAAAAATAGGAATTGAAGTAAAAGCTAAAGCCACTATTATTGAAATTGATAAAACCGCAAGAGGAAGCAATCCTTTAATTCCTAAAAAAGATTTAATTGGAATATCGATAAGATTTGGAACATCTAATAAAGCATCTAAAAGTAAATTAATTGGCTTTTGAAGGATCCAAGAAAATACAGTTGAAAAAAGGAAAGCCAAAAATACAACTATCAGGCTCTCACTTGTAAAAATCCCGACTACTTCACTATCTTTAGCTCCTAAACAACTTAAGATAGATGATTCCTTCTTATCGTCATTATAGGCAGAAAATGAAAATACTCCCAAAATAAGCACGCTACCGACTAGAGCAATAATCAAAAATACATCAAGCCCTACAGTAGCGGCCAACGTTAATGACGCTAGAGCTTCTTTAATTGTTAAGCTATCGTTAGTTAGTTTTATTTCATTTGATAAATATTTTAATAGCTCATCGACTTTTTCTTTTTTTGAAATATCCACCAAAAAGCATCTCAAAGAATATGAAGTAATATCATCATAGGAATTAGCTTCCATAATGTATTGTTTCCAATTTATTTCTTTTCCTGACTTATCAGATAGGTTTTCTAATTCTTTGTTTTCGAATATTTCATCTATTTCTTGATAGTTAAAATAAATTTTAGGAACCGACAAAAAATCTAATTCATCCACAACTGCAACAATATTCAGTTTTTCTTCTACATCAAAATAATCAACTATAAAAGAAGAATTCGTCTGCTCAATTTTATTTTCATAAGAAAATTTATAATGAATATCGTTATTTTGGATTATATTAAATGCTTTTTCATTAACCACAATATCATTCCAAGAACACTCATTATTGATTGCACCAGAAACTATTAAATTCTTATCGAAGCTTTTATCAGTAAAATCATAAATAAAAGAATTCCTTATTTCTTTGTTCACTTCATTTCCAATATATAATTCTCCTGAGTTAAAAATAGCGTCATAATTTGCCATAAATTCAAACATTGGAAATTTGGTTTTTATATCATCTAATTCGTTTTCTTCTGGTCTTAATGTTTTTACCAAAGTTATAGATGAATCGGATTCAGTTCTAAATTCTTTGCTTATAGTACCAGTCCCATAATCAAAATGTTTTGTAGAAACCTTATTAATTGCATCATTTGAATGTGTAGAAAACCCAAATAGCAAATAGCAGAAAACTAAAGAAATTGTCATTCCGATTATCGAAACAATATTCCTTTTAATTCTTTTTTTAAAATTGTGGTTAATGATGTTTATTGACCAATGGTTTTTGCGTCTTTTTTGAATACTATCTATGTACACTTCTTCTTTATTATTTTTGTATGTCTGATCATCAATAATTTTCCCATCTAAAAGAGTAATAATTCTATCAGCATATTGCTTTGCTAAATCTCTATTATGTGTGACTAAAAGAACAAGCCTTTTCTTACTCGCGTTTTTAAGAATATTCATCGTCTTAATTGCGTTATCTTTATCAAGTGCTCCTGTTGGCTCATCAGCTAATATTAATCTTGGATTTGTTATTAAAGAACGTAAGATTGCAATTCTTTCTTTTTCTCCGCCTGATAAAAACCTAACCACTTTATTAACAACGCTTTCATCCAGTGAGAAAAGTTTTATTAATTCCTTAGATTGGGTTTCGGCAAACTTTTTGTCATACCCTCGAATTAGAGCTGGAAGCATAATGTTATATAAAGCAGTCTGATTTTCTAACAAATGATAATGTTGAAATATAAAACTCTTCTCAAAATTAGAATTTTTACTGTGTTTCTTCATTGAAGAAAAAATTACGGCTCCCGACGTGGAATTATCAATTCCTCCCACTATATTTAGCAATGTAGACTTACCTGAACCAGATTTTCCTAAAATTACGACTAAACCACTTTCTGGCAGAGTTAAATTGATATCTTTCAAGACGTCTACTTTCTTTCCAGATATTTTATAGGTCTTAGTCAGGTTTAAGACTTGTATTAAACTCATAATAAAACCCCCTATACTTATATAGAGGGCCATTTTTTGAAAAATTTGCTAAAATTTCTTAACTTTTTTAAATTTCTTGATCTTCCATCTTAACTGCTGCAGGAATTTTTGGAAGTCCTGGCATTGTCATAACAGCGCCTGTAAGTGGAACAACAAAGTTTGCACCAGCAGATAATCTTACTTCACGAATCATTACTGTAAATCCTGTTGGAGCGCCTAAAACTTTTGGATCATCTGTTAATGATTGAGGAGTTTTTGCGATACAAACAGGTGTTTTTCCGAATCCTAAACGGGTAAATTCTTCGATTTGTTTATTCGCATCATCTGTATAAACAATACTTCCGGCTCCATAAATTTCTTTACAAATGACATCAATCTTTTCTTTAATAGATAAATTAGTGTCATAAATAGGAGCGTAATGGCTTTCCTTAGTTTCCAAAGTTTTCATAACTTTCTTTGCTAATTCTTCAGCACCTTTAGCGCCATCTCCAAATGCGCTGCAATATGCGTATTCATAGCCATTATCTTCGCACCATTTGGAAAGAACTTTTGTTTCTTCTACAGTGTCAGAAGCAAAATGGTTGATGCAAACTACGATTGGAAGACCGTATTTTGCAATATTATCTAAGTGTTTCTTTAAGTTGCAAACGCCGTTTTTTAATGCATCGATATTTTCATTAGCTAAATCTTCAAACGCTTGGCCACCGTGCATTTTTAACGCTCTAATAGTAGTAACCATAACGACTGCATCTGGTTTAAGTCCACCAACTCTACATTTGATATCTAAAAACTTCTCTGCACCTAAGTCAGCACCGAATCCTGCTTCTGTAACAACAACTGGAGCAAGTTTTAAAGCCAATTTTGTTGCCATAATTGAGTTACAACCATGAGCAATATTTGCGAAAGGGCCACCATGAATAATCGCAGGGTTTCCTTCTAACGTTTGTACTAAGTTTGGATTTAAAGCATTCTTCATTAATTTCATAATCGCGTGCGAAATCTTTAAATCCTTAATAGTAACTGGTTCACCGTTGAAATTATATGCAACAATGATTTTATTGACTCTATCTTGGAAATCTTGAGGATTATTTGCTAAACAAAGAATTGCCATCATTTCACTAGCAACTGTAATAACAAATTCATCGTCACGAGGCTTTCCTTTCTTTTCACCTTGCATAACAGTAACTTTTCTTAAAGCTCTGTCATTCATATCGAGCGCTCTTTTCCAAAGAATTCTTTCTGGGTCAATTCCTAACTCATTTCCTTGGAAAATATGATTATCAATAACTGCTGAAATCAAATTGATTGAAGAAGTTAACGCGTGCATATCGCCAGTGAAATGTAGGTTAATATCTTCAGAAGGAATAACAGAAGCTTTTCCACCTCCAGTTGCGCCGCCTTTAATGCCAAAAACAGGTCCTAAAGAAGGTTCTCTTAATGCAACCATTGATGGAATGCCGATTAAGTTAAGGCCATCATGAAGTCCGATACTAGTTGTAGTTTTTCCTTCACCAGCTTTTGTTGGGGTAATTGCAGTAACTAAAACTAATTTTCCATTTGGACGGTCTTTTAATTCATCCATGATTTTCAAATCTATCTTTGCTTTATCATATCCAAAAGGAATAAGATACTTTTCATCAATCTTTGCTTTATTAGCAATATCAAAGATATTATTCATTCTCTACGTTCTCCTTTTTTAAATTTTAATAACATAATAAGTAATATGTAGTCATAAGGCTTCATAATCCTAAAAGAATAGTTATAACTATACTTTTTAACTAAATTACGTTTATTGCGTAATATGATACATTATTTTTGCAAAAAAGTATCTATTTTTTAGATAATAAATTTATTTTTTTATTATCTTAAAAACTATTTATTTATTTGAATTATATAGAAAAAACGCTCCTACGCATTTAGAATTGCTTTTTTGGCATTTGCAATGCTTGAAAAAGTTTCACAATCAAATTGATGTTTAAAGAATGTGACTTGCCTTTTTGCATAATTTCTACTTCTTTTTTTAACTAATTCAATTGAATCTTCTAAGCTTAATTCCCCATTTAAATATGAGATAACTTCTTTATAACCAATTGCTTCTTTTGCAGTTATAGAGAGTTCATATTTTGATAAAAGCTTTTTAACTTCATCAATTAAGCCAGCTTTAAACATTCCATCAACTCGTTTATTAATTCCTTCGTAAACGAGTTCTCTATCAGGATTAATAAATAAGAATCTGATATTATCGTATAAAAGTTTATGCTCTTGACTATCAATACCTTCGGATTTGGTTTTAGCGCAGCTTCTTGCTACAGAAATTGCGTGTATAACTCTTTTCCTGTTATTTGGATGAATAGTTTTAGTAGATTCAGGATCTAAAATAGTTAAAAGCTTATAAAGTTCATCGTTATTCATTTTTTCTAAATCACTAGTATCATCTTCATATGTTTCAAAAATATAATCATATAAAGCAGCTTTTATATATAATCCAGTTCCACCAACAATAACTACATTCTTATTAGTTTCTATAAGTTTATCGTAAATATTTCTGAAGTCTGATTGATATTCCTTAACAGAATATGTTTCTTCAGGTGTAATTTTATTAATTAGATAGTGCCTATCAAAGCCCTTTTCATTAGGCATAATCTTTCCTGTTCCAATATCCATGTCTTTATATATTTGAAAAGCATCACATGAAATTATTGGGCAATCTAAATATTCTGCAATTTCTACAGCTAAAGATGTTTTTCCTATACCAGTTGGTCCTAAAATCACATATGTCATATGCCTATGTTAGCACAAAAAAATCCCGCAATGGGATTTATTTTAATATATTTGAGATAACTTTAAGTGTATCAGCTAATTGGTCTCTTACGGCCTCAAAATTAATTATAATAGGCATTGAATTTAACTTATCAGTTAATTCCTTAGCTTCTTTAGTTTTTTTATCTTTTCTAAGGCTAATAATTTTCTCTTGAAGAGATTTTATTTCTTCATCATTTTCAATAATGTTTTTAAGTCTTAAATATTCTTTAGCCTCAGGTAATTCTAATATTTTGCCTTTGATTTGCTCAGCGATCTCTAAACTATTATCCATTAACAATTTCTCCAATTAATGAATATGTATGAGATTCAGTGATTTTAACATCGATAATAGTTCCAACAAGAGAAACATCACCTTTAAAGTGGACTAATTTATTCTCTTCAGTATATCCAGAAAGCATACCTTCATCTGTTTTGCTTGTGCCATCAACTAACACCTTATAAACATTTCCGACCATCTTTTTAGATTTTTCTTCAATTGGTCCTTCTAAATGTTTAACAAGTTCAATGAATCTTTTTGATTTAGTTTCATATGGAACGTTATCTTCTATTTTTGCAGCAGGAGTGCCCTTTCTAGGGGAATAAATAAATGTAAATGCTGCTTCGTATTTAACTTCATCAACTAAAGATAATGTATCTTGGAATTCTTCTTCCGTTTCATTTGGGAATCCAACAATAATATCTGTAGATAAAGATAAACCAGGAATTTTCTCTCTCATTTCTTTAACAAGATTCAAATATTGCTCTCTAGAATACCTTCTTCCCATAAGCTTTAAGATCTTATCGTTACCTGATTGAACAGGAAGATGGATAAACTTCATGATATTTGGATATTTAGCGATAATATCAATCATTTTACTTGAGAAATCCCAAGGGTGAGATGTTGTAAATCTTAAACGTTCAATACCTAATTTAGCGACTGCTTCTAAAAGATCAGCAAAATCTCTTTTTTCATCTAAGTCTTTACCATAAGCATTAACATTTTGACCTAACAGAGTGATTTCTTTATATCCAGCATCTACTAAACTCTTACATTCATCGAGTACGTCTTCGAATTTTCTGCTTCTTTCTTTTCCTCTTGTGTAAGGAACAATACAGTATGTACAAAACTTATTACATCCATAAATAATATTTACAAAAGCTTTAAATCTATTAAGTCTACATGCAGGTAAGTTTTCGACAACTTCACCAGGTTTACTTTCAATAGACACAATTCTTTCTTTGTTTGTTAAAACTGCATAGATTAAAGCGTAAAGATTTCCTATTTCGTGTGTACCAAAATATAAATTAATTTCTGGGAATGTTGTCATAAGTCTTTTTAAGATTTCAGGTTGTTCAACCATACAGCCACAAATACCTAAAACTAAGTCTTTATTTTTCTTAGTTAAATATTTGAGATTTCCTATCTCGCCATAGACTTTATCCTCTGCATTTTCTCTAACTGCACAAGTATTAATAATGATTAAATCTGCTTCTTCTGGTTCTGTGCTAGGAATATAACCTACATTTTCTAGCATTCCACGCATTGTTTCTTCATCTCTAACATTAGCTTGGCAGCCATATGTTCTAATATAATATTTCTTACCCTTAATTAATTTTGAGAGTTCATTAAAACTAGTCTCAGACATCTTTGAAAATACTGTAGAAGAAGGTCTTCTATCAGCTGCTTTATTCATATCAGGTGTGTTAATTATTTTTGTTTTCATGTTCACTCTCTACGTATTTAATTGTTTTTATACTTTTGCATTTGTGTGTATGTTCATCAATATTCATTATAACAGCTGAGAATACGCCATTACCATCATCAGGAGTTTGCATCTTGCCAGATTCGCCATAAACAATCTTAGGAACTACAGTTTCTTTAACAAAGCCTAATACTCCATCGTAGAAACCAGTCATTCCTACATCTGAAATAAATCCAGTTCCACCTTCAAATATTCTTGCATCATTAGTTTGGACATGGGTATGAGTGCCTAATACAGCGGTTACTTTTCCATCCATCGAATACGCGAATGAATACTTTTCTCCGGTAGCTTCCGCATGATAATCGATGATATGTATGCAATCTTCTTCACTATCCGCTAATAAATCTAATATAGATAAATAAGGTGAATTGACACTTTCTGTCATGAACGCAGAGCCAAGTAAATTAGTGACTCTAACAGGAACACCATTTACATCAAAAATAGCGCTTCCTTCACCACCAAACTCATGCAGTAAGTTAAGTGGTCTAACTAAGCAATCAACCTTATCTATATAGCGAGTAATTTCGTTTTTAGAAAGATAATGATTACCTAGAGTAATTACGTCAACTCCTGCATCGATTAATTCAAAATAATGATTCCTTGATAAACCTTTACCGTGTGTAGCGTTTTCGCCGTTAGCGATAACAAAATCGACATTATATTTCTCAACAAATGTATTTAAGTATTCTCTAACCATTCGGCGACCCACTCTACCAACGATGTCACCAATAAAAAGTATGTTCAATTAAATTCTCTTTCTATGAAATAGGGCTACTATTTCGCAATTTCGTTTGCTCTGTATTCACGAATAACAGAGATCTTAATTTGACCTGGATAAGTCATTTCGTTTTCAATACGTTCTCTAATTTCACGAGCTAATTTGAATGCTCCAACGTCATCAATCTTGTCAGGAATTACCATAACACGTAATTCTCTACCTGATTGCATTGCGAAACTTTGATAAACGCCATCATATGATTTACAAATCTCTTCGAGTTGTTCAATACGTTTGATGTAGTTTTCTAAGATTTCGCTACGTGCACCTGGTCTAGCAGCGGATAAAGTATCTGCGGCTTGCACTAAGTTAGCAATAATGCTCTTAGCAGGAACATCACCGTGGTGAGATTCAATAGAGTTAATAACAACATCTGGTTCACCATATTTCTTTGCTAAATGAGCACCAACTTCAACGTGACTACCCTCTTGTTCGAAGTCTACTGATTTGCCAATATCGTGTAATAAGCCAGCACGTTTAGCTAAGTTTTGATCTAAGCCTAATTCAGCAGCCATAGAGCCACATAAGTATGCAACTTCAATGGAGTGCTCTAATGCGTTTTGGCCATATGATGTACGGTATTTTAATCTACCAACATAATCTAATAATTCTTTATTGATTCTTGGTAAGCCAAGTTTAAATGCAACATCTTGTCCAGTCTTATGAATTGATTCTTCGACTTCTTTCTTACATTTTTCAACGATTTCTTCAATTCTTCCTGGTTGAATTCTCCCATCTTTAATTAAAGCTTCAAGAGCCATTCTTGCGATTTCTCTTCTAATTGGGTTAAAGCATGATACAGTAATAACTTCTGGAGTATCATCAATAATTAATTCAACACCTAAGAGTTGTTCGATAGTTCTGATATTTCTACCTTCTCTACCAATAATACGACCTTTCATTTCATCGCTTGGAAGTGCTACAACAGATACACATCTTTCAATTGTACATTCTTGAGCATACTTGCTCATTGCTAAACCAAGCATTTCTTTTGCTTTCATTTCGCATTCTTCTTTTGCTTCTTCTTCTTTATTCTTTATATAGACAGCAATTTCAGTAGATACTTTACTTTCTACTTTAGCGAATAATTCATCTTTAGCTTCTTGAGAAGACATTTGAGCGACTTTTTCTAATTCAACAATAATAGAATCAATCTTTTCTTGTAATTGAGCTTCTTTTTTGTCGATATCTTTTAATCTTCTATTTAAGTTTTCGTTCTTATCATCTAAAGATTGTTCTTTTGATGAAAGAGCTTGATCTCTTCTATCAATGTTTTGTTCACGTTGAAGAAGTTTGTTTTCTTGTTGAGCAATTTCAGCTTTTCTTTCTTGAATTTCCTTATTTGCTTCTTGTTTCATTTCGATGATTGTTTGTTTACCATCGAGTTGTGCGTTCTTTGTGATGTGTTCAGCTTTAATTTCTGCATCTCTAATGATTTTTTTATAATTAGTTTGTGCGCGCATCTTCTTAAAATAAGGAACGAAGAATACGATTGCACCGCCAACTAATAAACCACCAATGGCTGCTAATGCGTATAACATTATAAAAATCCTTTCCGTATGAACTAAAAAAAGTTCAAAACTATAAAATTTACCCTTAATACCGTATTATGATATGTGTTTCGGTTATATATAACAGGAAATATTCCTGATAATAAAGTTCTCAAAAGAGAATATATAGGTAAGTGCTATTTTTCAAACACGAAATTATTATAACTATTGTTATTTATAACTGCTACTAAAAAATCAAAAGAAAACGTTTTTAACAAGTGAGTCTAAGACCATAATTTTTGCTCAAATGTTAAAAACGTACTATTTATTTCGAGAAAAAACCTCCTAATTAATATTTTCTAGGAGGTTAAGCAAATTTAGATTTTAGGAGCGGATTTTATCTTTTCAAAAATCTCATTACATTTCTCAGGATTATCGATTAAATAAGCCTTTGCAGATTCTCTTCCTTGAGCAATTTTTACTCCATCATACTCATACCATGCACCTGCACGTCTAACAATAGCAAGTTCAACTGCTTTATCTAGAATTTCCGCTTCTTTACACACACCTTTTCCATAGATAATATCTATGTCACATGTCTTAAATGGTGGACTTACTTTGTTCTTAACAATCTTAACTTTGCATGAGTTGCCAATAATCTCTCCACCGTCTTTAATAGCTTCGCTTCTTCTAATATCGATTCTAATAGTCGCGTAGAATTTTAGCGCACGTCCACCAGTTGTAGTTTCTGGATTGCCATAAATAACACCAACTTTTTCTCTTAATTGATTAATAAAGATAACTGCTACTGACTTTCTATTTAAAATTCCAGCAAGTTTTCTCATTGCTTTAGACATAAGTCTAGCTTGTAAGCCAACAGAAGAATCAGTCATCTCTCCATCAAGTTCTGCTTGAGGGACAAGTGCTGCGACTGAGTCTACGATAATTAGGTCAAATGCACCACTTTCTGCAAGCATTTCAACAATTTCTAGTGCTTGTTCACCACAATCAGGTTGAGAAAGGATTAGTTCATCAACATTGACTCCTAAATTTTTAGCGTAGATAGGATCAATAGAGTGCTCAGCGTCAATAAAAGCTGCTCTACCTCCTGCTTTTTGACATTCAGCAATAGCATGCAATGCTAAAGTAGTTTTACCACTGCTTTCTGGTCCAAAGATTTCAATGATACGGCCCTTTGGATAACCGCCAACACCTAACGCTCCATCAATAAGTAAGGAACCGCTAGGAATAACATCCATATCTACAGATGGACGTTCTCCTAATTTCATCACTGCGCCTTTGCCAAAAACGCGTTCAATCTCTTTTAACGCATCATTTAGAGCGGCTAGGTTTTCGTCTTTTAGTTCTTTTGCCATAAAAATACCTCTTACTTATTTAAATGGGTCATTTTTTTAATTTTTTTAAAATTTTTTGCAATTATTTTGAAATTAATGTTTCTAAATAATCTAAAGCAATTAAAATTGCTTCTTTTCTAACAAAATTTCTTGTTCCAACTAACTTTTTCTCTAAAACATGGCAATTTTTACCATCAAATACACCAATGTAAATTAGTCCAACTGGTTTACCTTCCATAGCGCTTGGTCCTGCATTACCAGTAAAAGAAATACAGTAATCGACATTTAAAACTTTGACGCCTTTAGTTGCCATCTCTTCAGCGCATTCTTTTGAAACAACGCCGTATTTTTCTACAATTTCTTTACTTACGCCAACTACATTAATCTTTTCTTCAGTAGCATAAGTAACAACACTTCCTTTAAAAAAGGAACTAGCACCACACATAGAAGTGATTTCACTAGCGAATAATCCGCCAGTAAAAGATTCAACACTACCTAAAGTGAGTTTTTTATCATCAAAAAGTTGTTTTAAATTACTTTGTTCCATCTATTTTTTTACCTAAGAAAACTTCTCTTCCTTTATACATATAGATTGCTCCGGAAACTACAGAAGCAACAGTTGCTAAATAAACAAAGATATATGCAATTCTAAATGCTCCCCAAGAAGCATCAAAGTATGAGAATGGGAAATCATTTAATAAAATGACACCAATGCATACCATTTCTAATACTGTTTTAAGTTTTCCCCAGATATTTGCAGGAATAACCGTTCCTTTAATTGCTGCCATTTGTCTTAATGCATCAATAATTAAATCTCTAATAATTAGAATAATTGCACACCAATAAGGGAATGCTATTTGACCAGAATATATGGTTCCAGGAATAGCAAGGAAGATAATAAGTGAGTTAATTAATAATTTATCCGCAATTGGATCTAAGAATTTACCTAAATCAGTAACCATATTACGTTTTCTGGCAATACTGCCATCTAAGTGGTCTGTATAACTTGCTAATACAAAGAATATAAACAATCCAAGATATACCCAAGTTAAAGGTGTATCTCCGATTGTATGAATCTCTGGTTTAACTAAACTCATTACAAATAAGAAAATAAGCATTAAAACAGTAGCAATAATTCTTGAAAAAGTAATCTTTGTAGGCAAATTCATAATTTTCTCCTAAGTGAGTATTCGACCCTGTAAGCCATGTTTTGTCGAGGACAATTATTTATCTAAGCAAAGCTTATTGGGACTAGTTCGTTTCCCTTCCCAATCTCTCCTACCAAATTTGGATTTCTCGCTTGTGGGGTTTACCGCGTTCCACCTTTATGTTTCCATAAAGCTTCGTCACTGTGGCACTTTCAGGAGCTCCACCATGGTTTCCTTTAGGTCTTACTCCGCCGTTACGTACTCCTACGTACCCAGCCTTATTTATTGGACTGGCGCAATCACTACAGGCATCACAGCCTGTGCGAGCATGGACTTTCCTCTACCTTACGGCAGCAATTGTCTAGGTCGAATGTTTTATTTAATTATTCTAGGATCATATCCTTCCTTATAAAGGAATGCTTCTAATTGATTGATCCTTCTAATGTAATTGATATTGTCAGCATTGACATTATCTGTTGGTTTGATATCTGAGAGTCTACTTCTTAATTTAGCGTTTTCTATTTCTAAACGTTTTACCTCACTGGTTAATGATTCAAGACGTTTTTCAAAAACTTCTTGTTCTTCAGCTTTGATAAGTAAATTACTTTCAACAGTACGATAATCAGCAATAATCCTATCTAGATATTCATCTACATCTAATGGATCATAGCCTTTTGGCACTGCTGCAAAGCAATGGTTTAAAATCTGTTCGCTAGATAAAAATAGTTTGATTCCCATGATACTTGTTTATGATACAATAGCCCCAATAATGTATCAATCTTTTTTCAAAATAGAAAAAAGGAAAAACTATTAGAGTAACTATCAAAAAAGGCGAGAGAATTTTATTACTTTACTCTCATAATTTTATCTTCTTAATGCTATAATGCATTGGATGAAAAAATTCGAAAGACTACTTAAAGGACATAAGCACATATGCTTCCTAGACTTCGAAGGCACTCAATTTTCACATGAAATGATCGCCATTGGAGCAGTAATGGCTAGCCTTGATAACAAAGGTAGAGTTAAAGCAACAAAATTACCCTACAAATGTTATGTAAAAGCACATAACAAAATTGGTAATTATGTAACTAATTTAACAGGCATTACTGAAGACCAATTAAAAGACCACGGCGTTACATTTAGAAAAGCAATGGAAGGCTTTAAAAAGTATTGTGGATTAGCATTTAGTAAATGTTCTTTCTGTACATTTGGAAATCACGATATGAGAATTCTTTCTCAATCAATCGCATATAACTTTGATTTTCCAAAAGAAATAGTCTCTCAAATTCAAAAAAACTACATAGACTTCTCTGCTTTCGTTAGTGAGTTTTCTAAAGATGATAAAGGTAATCCTCAATCTTTAATTCACTATTGCGAAAAATTTGGAGTAGATATCGTTGGTCCTAACCACGATCCAAGCTCTGACGCAGTGAACTTATGTAGCTTATATAACGCTTTCATCAAGGATACTTCTTTAGTACAAGAAGAATATAAAAAAGTTTTGGGAAAATTTACTAGAGTGCCTGAGCCAGTTAAGCCTATATTAAATAAGTTACTAAATGGCGAAAACGTCACTCCATCTGAGCTAGAAAATGAAATAAAGAAATTTTTAGCATGATAAGATACCCAGACGGACGAGAATATTTACCAAATAAACAAAAACATAAACTTTCAAAAACTGAAATCTCCATATCTTCAAGTAATAGAGGTATGGCTTTTGAAGATGAAATAAATGTCTCAAATGACTTTTATTCTAACCATGGAATAGCCTTAATAACTAAAAGGCCAACTCCTATTAATGTAGTTCACGTAGATTACACAAATGGTCCTCATATAACTGATGCTTATTTTGAAAAGCAATCCACTACGGACTATAACGGGATTTATAGAAGGAAATATATAGATTTTGAAGCAAAAAGCACTAAATCTAAGACCTCATTTCCACTAGCGAATATATCGAAACATCAAATTGAACACTTAAAAAGTGTTATTCAATTTGGCGGAATTGCTTTCTTTATAATTAATTTCAATAAATATGATGAGACTTACATTTTATCAGCAGAACAATTACTTATTTTTATTAAGGAAAATAAAAGAAAGTCAATTCCATATGATTATTTTAAAAATAAAGCCATGAGGGTTGCTCATGGTTATATGCCTAGGCTTTATTATTTAGAAGCAGTTGATAAACTATTTTTCTAAATACTTATTACAGCATTCGTGAAGAGGGCACTTTTCACATATAGGATTTTGTGCTTTGCATATCTCTCTTCCAAAGTGAATTATTTGATGATGGAGTTTAATCCAATTTTCTTTTTCGAAAGTTCTTTTTAGTTTTCTTTCGGCTTCAATTGGTTCATCATCTTTATCACAAAGTGATAATCTTTTCGAAATTCTTAATACATGAGTATCGACTGGAAATTCAGGAATTTTAAATATTTCTGCTCTTACGACACAAGCTGTTTTATTACCAACGCCAGGAAGAGTAGTCAATGTATTAAGATCACTAGGTACTACACCATTATATTTTTCTAATAATGTTGCCACTATTTCTTTTAATCTTTTTGCTTTATTCTTATATAAACCTATAGGCTTAATGATTCTTTCTATTTCTTCTAAACTAAGTGCATTTAGTTTTTCTAAAGAATCATATTTTGAAAACAAAAAATCAGTAACACTATTAACTGCAACATCTGTAGTTTGCGCAGAAAGCATTACTGCAATAAGTAATTCGTAGTCCTTTTTATAATGAAGTTCACAACCAGCATTCGCAAATTCTTCATCTAGAAAATTTTGTATAAGTTCTAATTTATTTTTTTGTTTTTTCATCAACATCTAACCATGGAATCTTTGCAATCTTAATAGTCTCTTCTAAAGATTTATTCCAATTTCTTGAAAGAGTAGTAATTCCATCAGTTTCAATATCATTTCTGCTTTGCCAAGTAGTCAAAATCTTATCCATAGCACTAATTGTTTTAGTGTTTTTATTAACAGCGTCTTTGCAAGCATCAACTATTGTTTCAACTCTATATCCAGTCATAATCCACTCTTTGATTTTATTAATCTCTAAAGGCAAGAGATTTCTTTTAAAGAGTTTTTCAATATCTTTAGTTGCAGCTTTAACATTAGCTGCTACTTCTTTATTACTTTCAGTAGCGTCTTCTCTAGAAACAGAGTTTTCAAAATCTTTATAAAGCTTTTCTTTTAAAGGTGCTAATGAACATACTGTTTTTCCACCAGAACCTTTATATTCTAAATAACCATTGATAATAAGCTTAGAAAGAATAATATCGATGTCCGCTACATCAAGTGACATCTTTAAAGATAACAATTCTGCAGTAATAAATGGATTGCCCTGATTGATGAGTTGATCCATAACCAAAATAGTTGCAAGAGTATTCTCATTAATCTTGTATTTTTTGTAGTTGTCTAATAAAAGATATTTAAAATCCAATGCTCCGCTTACCATAAAGTACAATTACTTTATCACATCAAAATAATTTTGAATATTATAATCTAAAAATATTTTTTTAATTTCTTCTTTTGGAACATTTCTTATCTTCGAAATGTCTTGTTTTATTTTTTCAATATTTAAACTTTCTAATAGAGGAACACATTCTCTAATTGCTAAATCTAATTCACTGTCAATATTAAAATTGTAGGTTAACGAAAAACGAATTGCTCTAATTATTCTTAATGGGTCTTCTTTAAGTCTTTTTATAGGATTACCTATCATTTTTATTATTTTATTATTTAAATCATCAACGCCATTTACATAGTCATAAACTTTTAGATTTGTATCCATATATAGACCATTAATTGTAAAGTCTCTTCTTAAAACATCTTCTTCTAATTTTGATGTAAACCTTATTGATTTTGGATGGCGAAAATCTTCGTATTCTTCTTCAATTCTTAAAGTTGTTACATCAAATGTTTGACCTTCAAAACGAACTTTTACAAAGCCAAATTTTGAGAAAGTGAAATCTCCATCTGTAATGAATTCTTTCATGTCATTAGGAGTAGCATTTGTTACTAAATCGACATCAAAGAAATCATTAAAAAGCAAATAATCACGAACAGAACCACCTACAAAAAACAAAGCAAACCCTCTTTTATTAAAAAGGGATTCTAAATTTTTGACTGTAGAAAGTACGTTCATTTTATTTATTTAATTCTTCTTTAAAAATTCTTGAAGGTTTAAAAGAAACTGATTTTTTAGCAGCGATAACAATTTGTTTATGGCTAGAAGGATCTGTTCCTTTTCTAGATTGCTTCTTTATCGGAACAAAAGAGCCAAAAGTAGAAACACTTACTTCTGTGTTATTTAATAAACTATCTTTAATAGCGTCAAAAGCAACTCCAATTGCATTTGCAGCATCTTTTTTGGAAAGGTGAGCTTCCTCAGCAACGATTTCAATTAAGTCTAATTTGTTAATCTTTTTCATGGGAGTTTACTTTTCCTTTCCTTTTTTCATTCTTGTTTGAATATTAATTGGAGTACCTTCAAAATTGAAAGTCTCTCTTAATCTATTATCAATATATCTCTTGTAAGAGAAATGCATGAAGTCTGGATTATTTACGAATAAGACAATGCATGGAGGCGCAACATCAACTTGCGAACCGAAATAAATTTTCAATCTTCCTCCATTGAAGTCAGGAGCTTGATTCATAATTTGAGCATCTTGTAGAACTTCATTTAAAACGCTTGTTTGAATTCTTGTGTAATATGCTTCATGTACTTGTTCTAATGCATCAAACAATGTATCTAATCTTTGTTTCTTCAATGCAGACAAATAAATAACAGGAGCATAGTCTAAGAATTTATATTCATTTCTAATTTTCTTGGTGAAATCGCTCATTGTGTTTGTAGTTTTATTCACTAAGTCCCATTTATTAACACATATAATGATAGCTTTATGTAGGTCACAAGCATATTGAATAACGTGTTTATCTTGGTCTGTAATGCCTTGATCTCCATCTAGAACTAAGACTACAATTTCGCTACGTTCAATAGCCTTAAGAGCTCTGATTGCGGAATATTTATCAATACTTTCATAAATTTTTCCACGCTTTTTAAGGCCTGCAGTATCAATAACTACATAATCTTTTCCGTTTCTTTTAAACGCTGTATCAATTGAATCCCTAGTAGTTCCTGAAACGTTACTAACGATAACTCTTTCTTGATTTAAGATTGCGTTTGCTAATGAGGATTTGCCAACATTAGGTCTACCAATAAGTGAGAATACGATTTTGTCTTCTTCTTTTTTTGCTTCTACATCTGGTAGATATTTGATGATTTCATTCATTAAATCACCAAGACCAATACCATGCGCACCAGAAACAATCATTGGATGGCCTAAGCCTAAAGAATAAAATTCTTGAGCATCAGCTATATTTGCACCGCCATCGATTTTATTAACAGCGAGAATAATTTTCTTTTTTGACTTATTCAAAATTCTAGCAACAGCTCTATCGTCATTTGTTACGCCGAGTTTACCATCAGTAACAAATACAATAACATCAGCTTCTTCAATTGCGATTTCAGCTTGTGCTCTAATTTCTACTTGGAATGTTGTGTTTTTGACTTCGATACCGCCAGTATCAATAACCGAGAATTTATTTCCTAACCATTCTGCAGTTCCATATAATCTATCTCTAGTAATACCTGCTTCATCATCGACAATTGCATGTCTTTCTCCAACCATACGATTAAAAATCGTTGATTTACCAACGTTTGGAGATCCTACAATTGCGACAATACCTTTATTAGTCATTACTTACTTAATTCCTTAATCTTATTATTAATAATACCTGTGATTTTTGCGACAACTTCTTCGATAGTCATATCTGAAGTATCGACTTCAATACTATCTTCAGCTGGTTTTAAAGGAGCGAATGCTCTACCTGAGTCAATTCTATCTCTCTTTTTAACATCTTCAACGATATCTTCATATGTGCATGCGATACCTTTTTCCATGTTTTCTTTATATCTTCTCATTGCCCTAACTTCTACAGATGCAACTTGATAGATTTTAACTTCAGCTTTTGGAAGAACATAAGTTCCAATATCTCTACCGTCCATAATAACGCTAGAGTTAGCAGCTAATTTTCTTTGGAGGTCAACCATAGCTAATCTAATGTCTTTATATGTAGCAATATAACTAACATTAGCATTGATTCTTGGTTCTCTGATTGCTCTAGTAACATCAGTTCCATTACATAAAACTGTGCCATCTGGTTTTAAATCAATAGATACTTCTGGAATAACTGCTGAACATGCTTTTTCATCTTCACAGTTAAGTCCTTTTTCTAAACAATACCATGTAAAGCAACGATACATTGCTCCAGTATCTATATACACATATCCTAAATCGGATGCGATTCTTTTAGCGATTGTTGATTTACCAGCAGCTGCAGGTCCATCTATAGCAACAGAAATTCTCATTTTAAACCCTCCAAACATTTAAAGCCCATAAGATAATACCAATTATTAATAGGCAAAGTCCAATACCAATTGCAATAATTGCAAAAAGTTTTGCGTGTTTTCTAAAAAATAAGATTAAATCGAACTTTTCTTTCTCTTCTTTTACATCCATTACTTGATCAAATGGTAATGTTGTAGTTTCATCATTCCCCGAAAGAACGTCGCGACTAGAAAAATTAGAAGGAGCATCTTCTTTTAAAATAGATTTTCTATAATCCTTGTATTTATTTGTTCTAGTTTCTTCCATAATCTTTCCTAAAGATTTTAATATAATTAAAAGAGTTTTTATAGATAAATAATTGGTTTTGACAACATACAATATTACGATATATAATAATCTCACCATTTAGGAGGCAAAATAATGGCAAAGAAAAAAGTCAAAATTGACCCATCAGCATGCATCATGTGTGGTGCTTGTGTAGGTAGCTACCCTGATGATTTCAGATTCAGTGATGCTGGTCCTGCAGAAGCAGTTACAGGCGAAGCTGATGAAGATGCAGTTAGTGTCTGCCCTGTTGGTGCAATCTCTGTTGAAGAGTAAAGATATAAAAAACTAGGCCACTTGACCTAGTTTTTTTCTTCCTCTGCTTCAACGATTTCTTTGTTATCATCTTCTTTTGGCTCCTCTACCTTTTTAGTAAATATATTGCCAACGAACCATTTTTGGAAAAATGGTGATTTTCTCATAAAAACAAAGATTAATCTATTAAATAACAACTCATAGAGCGCACAGCAAATCGCTGCTTTCATTAAGTTAAATGGTCCATATATGTAAGTAATAACCCAAATGTAGTTCAAAACGCTTGAAGATGGATCTTCGCTCTTAGTTAAATATGCGATTGTTTTTTGAATAGCGCCATCTTCAAAACATGTAGAAAAATGAGGATTAGGACCAAATACAGTTAAATAACTTGGAGTAATTACTATAGCATTTAATGTAGTCATAACCACCGCTACAATTGCGCCGATAACCACATAAGAAATAATTCTAAACTTTAGACCTTTTTTAAACCATTTAAGATGGCTTGTGACAAATAAGCCTAACAAGAACATGCAGGATGTAATAAAAGCGGTAATATCACCAATACCTAATCCTGATGCCCCGTTTGTTACTAAGTTAAGCAATGTTTTGATTAACGCAATAGTGAGTCCACCAGGGAAACCATATAATGCATAAGCAATAATAGTAACGAGCTCACTGATTTCAACCTTAAGCCATGGAGCTGGTGGATAAGGAAACTTGACGAATGCCATTAGGACATAACCTAACGCGGCTAGCATGGCAAGGGTCGTAATTCTTGTGATCGATTCTTTGACCGTTCTTCTTTCTTTTTTCATAAAAAATAGACCTTTCCCAAGGCCTAAAAAAGTACTTCTTTCATCCAGACTTTACTGTCGCCACTTGAATCTAACAAGTTCCTGCCATTTTTGGCTCGCGGGGTATACCGCCGGTCGCTTTTCGCTGCCCTGAAGCGTATATATTATATACCCATCAATTTATAAATAAATAATAAAATGCTTTAGAATGTTTCGTGGTCAATAATTTCTTTCGCAAGTGCAAAATATGCAAGTGCTCCAGAACTAGTTGGTCTATAAGAAGTTACTGGTTCACCTCTTTGATTACTTTCTGGAATAGAAATATTTCTAGGAATTTGTGTTAAGAATGTATTCTCTTTAAACAAAGATCTAACTTGAATAGTAATATCAGTATCCATATTAGTCTTTGAATCATACATAGTTAATAAGAATCCTTCGATTGATAGGGATGGATTTAATGAAGATTGAATTCTAGAAATAGTAGCAAGCATTTGAGAAATAGCTGCCATTGCGAAATATTCACATTGTACAGGAATAATAACAGTATTAGAAGCTACTAAAGAATTCAATGTTAAGAAGCCAAAAGAAGGAGGACAATCAATAATGATATAATCATATTGATCTTCAATCTTCATAAGGCAATCTTTTAAAATATGATATTTTTGTGAAGAACTATCTAAATCATCCATACTAGCTAATTTAAGTTTGGATGGAAGTAAATCTAAATTTTCAAAATTAGTCTTTTTAATGACTTTTCTAATACTTTGTCCATCATTTAATACATCTAATACGCATTTATTTAATAAAGAAATATCGAATCCAACACCTTGAGATGCATTACCTTGAGGGTCCATATCTACAAGTAAAACACGACGTCCATTATGAGCTAACGCCGCAGAAATATTTATAGCAGATGTAGTTTTACCTACACCACCTTTTTGGTTACAAATAGATATTATCTTTGCCATGGTGATACCTATTGTATCATTTATAATGATTTTTCCTTAATAATTTTATATTCTCTTGGAAATTTATTATCAGTAGCTCTATCTTTGACAATATAGATGATGTTTCTTTCTTCACCTGTTTCAGGTAAAACATCAGAATATACCTTTTCAATATGACATCCTAATTTGCACATTGTGCCTCTACTACGTTCTACTTCTTCTTCATAGTTAGGGCCTTTATAAGCAAGTAATTTACCGCCAACTTTTAAAGCAGGTACGCCTAATTCAACAAGAATTCTAAGTTCTGCCATAGCTCTAGCAGTAACGTAATCATACTCCTCTCTATAACTAGAAGAGAAGTCTTCAGCACGAGCATTAACACAATCAATTTTAATTCCGTTTTCTTTACAGAATTCATCGATAAAATCTATTTTCTTTTTAGTGCTATCTAATGCAGTAATTTTATTATTTGATAAAATAGCAAGAACCACACTCGGAAATCCTGCGCCAGTACCCATATCTAAGATTGATGCGTTTTTCAAATCTTGGTCATTGAGTAAAATGGCACTATCAAAAACCATCTTTTCTAAGAATTCTGATTCGTTTTTAATTGCAGTTAAGTTAAATTTTTCGTTAGTTAAAAGAACATGTTTCATGAACTTTTCTAATAAAGCATATTGTTCATCAGAAACATCAACACATCTAATCTTTAATTCATTAATGAAACTATTCTTTTCCATCTAATCTTTTCCTAACGTTCATAATAAGAACTGCAACATCACTAGGATTAACTCCAGAAATTCTAGATGCTTGTCCAATAGTTAAAGGTTTAACTTTGTCCATTTTTTGTCTAGCTTCAAGAGCAAGTCCATTCATATTTAAATAATCAAAGTCTTGTGGAATTTTCATTTCATCAAGTTTAGCCATATTAGCAGCTTCTTTGATTTGCTTTGTAATATATCCTTCATATTTAGCGATAACTTCGATTTCTTCAACCGCACTATCATCGAGTTCTATATCTTTTAGTTCATCAATAAACTTAGCTATTTCTCTATAAGATACATTCGGTCTTTTTAATAAGTTGAGAGCTAAGATACCACCAGTTAAAGGTGATGACTCAATAGAAGTTAAGTATTCATTAACATCTTTTCTCATGCCTAAATAGACATTACCTAATACTTCTAATGCTTTATTAATATTAGCTTTCTTAGCTAAGAATCTTTGATATCTTTCTTCTTTAATTAAACCAATATTATGTCCAATTTCAGTTAATCTTAAATCAGCGTTATCGTGTCTAAGAATTAAACGGAATTCCGCTCTCGAAGACATAAGTCTATATGGTTCTTCTGTTCCTTTAGTTACTAAGTCGTCAATCATAACACCAATATAGGATTGATCTCTTCTAAGAATTAATGGTTCTTTACCTTCAAGTTTTAAAGAAGCATTAATTCCTGCCATTAAGCCTAAAGCAGCAGCTTCTTCATATCCAGAAGTACCACAGATTTGACCGCCAATATATAATCCTGGCCATTTTTTAAGTTCTAAAGTTGCTTTATATTCGTGAGTTTGAATAGCGTCATACTCAATAGCGTATGCATACTTTAAAAAGACTGCATTTTCAAAACCAGGCAATGATCTAACCATTTCTTCTTGAACATCTACTGGCATAGAAGTTGAGAAACCTTGAATATAAATAGAATCAGTATATCTAGATTCTGGTTCTAAGAATAATTGGTGTCTTTCTTTATCAGCAAAAGTAACAATCTTTGATTCAATAGAAGGACAATATCTTGGACCAACACCTGTAATCTGACCACCAAACATAGCGGATTCTTTTAAGTGCGCTCTAATAATTTCATGAGTCTTTGGAGTTGTATAAATTAAGTAGCAAGGGATTTGTTCTTCAACAGGAATAAATTCTTTTGTTTCATAGGAAAAAGCTAACTTACCTTTTGTTCCAGGTTGAATACTACCTTTGCTCCAATCAATAGAATCAGATTTAATTCTTGGAGGAGTACCTGTTTTTAATCTAAAGATATCAATACCCATAGATTTTAAGCATGGAGATAAACCTTTGGATGGCTTTTCTCCATCAGGGCCTTCATCTCTAATATCATTTCCTCTAAAGATTTTAGATTCCATGTAAGTTCCTGTAGTTAAAATGACAGCGTCTGAAGTAATTTCTTCACCGTCTCTCATCTTAACGCCAAAAACTTTTTTATCATCGTGAAGTACTGCAACAACTTCACCTTCTTTAATGGTTAAGTTTTCAGTATTTAACGCTAATGATTGAATATATTCAGGATATTCTAATTTATCTTGTTGAGCTCTTAAACATTGAACGCCAGGGCCTTTACCAGTGTTGAGCATCTTCATTTGTAAATAATGATGGTCAGCAGCAATGCCCATCATTCCGCCTAAAGCGTCGATTTCTCTAACAACGATACCCTTTGCAGAACCACCAATTGAAGGATTGCATGGCATATTTCCCATCTTTTTAATATTTAAAGAAACAAGTAAAGTCTTATGCCCCATATGAGCACAAGCAAAAGCGGATTCTAAACCAGCGTGGCCACCGCCAACTACAATAACTTCATAGTCTTTCATACTAACCAACGCTACCTTCCATATCCATTTTAATTAATTGATTCAACTCAACAGCATATTCCATAGGAAGTTCTCTTGAAAATGGTTCAATAAAGCCCATGATAATCATTTGAGTTGCATCTTTTTCAGAAATGCCGCGAGACATTAAGTAGAATAATTGATCTTCACTAATCTTACTAACTGTAGCTTCGTGTTCAATATATGAAGTATTGTTTCTTACATCATTATTTGGAATTGTATCGCTCTTAGAAATGTTATCTAAAATTAAAGTGTCACATTCAACGTGTGATCTACAGTTTTTAGCACCATTAACGTGTCTAACTGTTCCACGATAGTTAGCAACACCACCATTTTTAACAATTGATTTAGAAATAATTGTAGATGTTGTATTGCTTGCTAAGTGAATCATTCTAGCGCCAGCATCTTGATATTGGTCTTTTCCAGCAACAGCAATAGAAATGCAAGTGCCTTTTGCGCCTTCACCCGCCAAAATACATGCAGGATATTTCATATTTGTTTGGCTACCGATGTTACCATCAATCCATTCCATAGAAGCATCTTCATAACAGATTGCTCTTTTTGTAACTAAGTTAACAATATTTGTTGACCAGTTTTGAACTGTTGAATAACGACATTTGCCACCTTTATGTACAAAGATTTCAACAACAGCAGCGTGTAATGATTCTTTTGAATATGTAGGAGCAGTACATCCTTCAACGTAATGTACATCTGCACCTTCATCAACGATAATTAAAGTTCTTTCGAATTGGCCACTCTTTTCATTATTAATTCTGAAATAGCTTTGAAGTGGCTTATCTAAATGTACGCCTTTTGGAACATAAATAAATGAACCACCCGACCAAACAGCACTATTTAATGCGGAGAACTTATTGTCTTTTGTTGGTACTAGCGTACCGATATATTTCTTAACTAAATCTGGATAAAGTTGAACTGCCATATCAGTAGAAAGGAAAACAACACCTTTATCTTGAATTTCTTTTAACATATTATGGTAAACAACTTCGGATTCATATTGAGTAGATACACCAGAAAGATATTTTTGTTCTGCTTCAGGAATGCCTAATTTATTAAATGTATTCTTAATAGTTTCAGGAACTTCATCCCAACTTTGAACTTCTTTCTTGCTAGGTCTAGTAAAGTAAGTGTAAGAATCAAAATCTAAATAACTTAAATCAGGACCAAAAGAAGGCATAGGTAATTCATTAAAGGCTTTTAAAGCGTTTAATCTGAATTCCAGCATCCAATCTGGCTCGTTTTTTAAGCGAGAAATCTCGCGAACTATATCTTCATTGATGCCTTTGTCCGTTTTTAAAATAGAGACATCTTCGTCTTTAAAACCATATTTATAATCTTCTTGGAATTTAACATCTTTTCCTGACATATTATTTATCCTTTAGAATCTCGTCTGCTGCATTCCAACCAATAGTAGCGCATCTAATTCTAGCTGCTTGTTTGGATGTATTAATGAATGCCAGAGATTCTTCTAATACTGATTCATCAAATTCTTCTTCGTGAATCATGTGATGATATTGATCAATGATGTATTTTGCACATTCAACATCTTTTCCTTTTAATAAGTCACACATAATGTCTGTTGAAGAAGTTGAAATAGCACACGCAACACCATCAAAACATGCATCTGTAACAACACCGTTTTCTACAAGTAAAAATACATCAATATCATCGATGCAGTTATCACTGTGCATATGAATTTTTTCATAGCCATCTTTAGGAGGTTGTTTTTTATTTACTGGATTTGAATAATGGTCCATGATGATAGCTCTCATCATTTCATTAGTTAAAGTAAGCATCTAAAATATCTCCTCCTTCGTTTAAAGCATCTATTAAAGCATCGACATCTTCCTTAGTTGTATATAAGTAGAAGCTAGCTCTTACTGTTGCTTTTGTTTTAACAACATCATCAATTAATTTCGCACAATGTTGGCCACTTCTGACCGCAATACCCTTATGGTTTAAGAGTGTTGCTTCATCTTGCGAGAATACGTTCTTTACATTAAATGTAAGAATGCCGTTATGAGAATTCTTATTATAAATAATAATGTTCTCATTCTTCTCTAAATTAGAAACAGCATAATCGAATAGTTCTACATCATGCTTATGAATATTTTCCATTCCTAATTCTTCTAAATATTCCACAGCAGCTTTAAACCCAAGTATTCCTGAGAGGTTTAAAGTTCCTGCTTCAAACTTAGAAGGTGGGTTAAGCGGGATGCATGTTCCATCAGTAGAGAATTTGACATTCATGCCGCCTCCACCGAAGACTGCGTCCATCTTATCTAATAGGTCATATTTACCAACTAAAGCGCCAATTCCAGTAGGACCACACATTTTATGTGCAGAGAATGTTAAGAAGTCACAATCTAAATCTTTAAAGTCAGTTTTAATGTGTGGAACTGATTGAGCTCCATCAACAACAATAACTGCTCCAACTTCGTGAACTAACTTAGCAATTTCCTTGATATTTATTTCATAACCAAGGACATTTCCTACGTGAGCAATTGAAACAATTTTAGTCGAACTAGATAATACGTTTTTAACATTTGCTGGTGTAATCTTTCCATCTTCGTCTAATGGGATGTACTTAATTTTAGCACCTGTAAGTTCGCATACTTTGAACCATGGTAATACGTTACTTGCATGTTCTGTTTCACTAATTAAAATTTCATCATTCTCTTTAAGAAACTTTAATGCATAACCGAACGCTACAAGGTTTAATGAAGCTGTATCACCACTTGTGAAAACCACTTCGTTTTCGTCTGCGTTTATGAACTTTGCTATAGCTTTTCTAGATTCTTGAACAGCTACATCCATATTATATAAAAGATCATAGTCACCACGATGTGAGTTAGCATTCAATGTAGTATAATACTCATTCATCTTGTCTATAACTACCTGTGGCTTAAATGTTGTAGATGCATTATCAAGATAAACTAGTGGCTTACCTTGCATTTTCTTAGTCCCATCAAGCATAGGGAAGTCTTTTCTTACTTTGTAAACGTCGTACATTTTACATTTTCCCCTCGATTAATTTCTCAATCGTTGCTTGGATATTTTCATCAAAACCATTCATGATTGGTTTTAAATAACCATATGTAATTAATATCTTAGCTTTTTCTTCTGAAAGACCACGACTCATTAAGTAGAATAAGTGTTCATCACTAATCTTGCCTACTACCGCACCATGGCTTGCTTCGATATCATTCTCGTCAATTTTCAAAATTGGCTTTGCGATTCCGATGGATTTTTCATCGAAAACCATAATCTTTGCGCTTTGTCTTGTTTTGGACTTAACACTACCATTTTTAATATAACTAATACCATCGAAAACAAGTTTTCCATTTCCTTTAACAACGCCATAATTATCAATTAATGAATAAGTATTAACAGCATCATGATCTACGGAAACAGTGAATAACTTATTTGAATTTTCAACAGTTAAAGAAGCTAAGTGGAAAATAACTTTAGCCCCTTTTTCTAAAGAAATATTTACTTTAGTTTTTGTTACATTTTTAGCAAAATCTGCATAATAGATTTCTAACCTACTATCCTTACTAATTTTAATGTTGATATTTCCTTCATAACCACTTAATGAAAGCAGTGATAAAACTGATTCAACATTCTCGTTTAAAGTGATTTGAATATCTTTTGCACCATCAAACTTATTGATGAAAAAGTTTTCGTTTTTATCAACAACAAAATTATTAGAAATGTTATCCAATAATAATTCTTTCATTATTTAATACTTTCCTTTACAGCACAGCTACCGATAGATACTGTGTTCATATCTTTTTCTTCTTTAGCAACTTCAATGCCTAATTCAGTTTTAATCCATTCATATCCATGTTTATCAATTCTATTTGCTACTTCAGGACCAGCATCAACTGCAATCCGTCCATTAATCATAACTACTGCTCTAGTTGGTTTGATTAAATCATATAATCTTGCGTAGTGAGAAATTACTAAGAAGCCCATACCTTGAGCTTTTAATTTATTGATAACATCAGCGACAATTTGAAGTGCATCAACATCAAGTCCAGAATCGATTTCATCTAAGAAAGCAATTTCAGGATTTAACAAAATTAATTGAAGAATTTCATTTCTCTTCTTTTCACCACCAGAGAAGCCTTCATTTAACCCACGTGTAGCCAAATCAAATGGCATTTTTACTTCTTTAGTAGCATTATCTAATAATTTATAAAATTGATAAGTAGAAACAGGCTTATCATTATGTTCGTTAATTGCTGCTCTTAAGAAATCAGAATTAATAACTCCAGGTACTTCACTTGGATTTTGCATTCCTAAAAATAAACCTAATTTACTTCTTTCGTCAGTAGACATCTCTAAAATATTTTTTCCATCAAGTAAAACTTCACCTTTGGTTACTTTATACTTAGGGTGTCCCATTAAAACGTTTAATAAAGTTGATTTACCGTGTCCATTAGGGCCTAACAAAGCGACAGTTTCACCTTTACTAATTGTAAGGTTAACTCCTTTTAATATTGGTTTGCCTTCAACTTCGGCGCATAAATCTTTAATAACTAGTGTTGACATAGCGTTTTACCTCGAAATCCGCAAAATATAATACAAAAGAGCAAAATACATAGCAATTAATACGATAATTTTTTTCGATTTTTTCTTATTACTTAGTAAAATATGATAATTTGTGTTGACATTAATTTTAGAGAATATTTATAATATTCCCGCTATTATTTCAAAAGGAGAGTAAATAACATGAAGAAAAGCAAACTCAAAATGGGTTTAGTAACTTCCTTCATCTGTGGAATGGCATTAACAGCTTGTAACAGTGTTACATCTGACGATAAAAACGTTGTCGATTACAAGTTTGGCGATTCTACAATTAGTTTATCAACAGACAACATGTATTCCGATGATTTGGAAACATCTGCTGGTTTAACTAAGTATTATGAGAAAGTTCGTGATCTTTTAGTTCGTGCTACATTCGAAGCTGTTACTGGCGATGCTAATGGCTTAAAGGTCAAAACACCTTTTAAGACATTGGAAGCTCAAGCAAAGAACAAAGTCGAAGAGCAAAAAGAAACTGCACGTAAGAATGCAAAGAACAACGATACTTCTTATTCAGATGAAATGGATGCAATCTATGAATCCCACAACTGTGAGGATGAAGATGGTTTATACCAACGTTTCTTATTAGACCTAGAAAAAGAACAATTAGATTCAGCTATCATGGATAATGATAAGCAATTAGAAATCTTAAGAGATGGTAACGGTGCTGATGAAAAGGGTTGGATTAAGAGTGCAAAACCTTACCACATTAAGCACATGCTCGTTAAGATTGAAGGCGGCGCTGATAATTTCACAAGAGCTACTATCACCAAAGAAGAAGGCGAAAAGTTATCTAAAGTTGTTACTTTATTAGCTAATGGTTCAAAATTCGATGACTTAGCAGCTAATAACTTATTAAACGATGACTCATCAGATAAACTAGGTGATGTCGGTATCGTTAATAACAACGCTACTACTAAATCATTAAAAATGGTCAGTGAATTCCAATTAGGTATCTACACTGCTGACTATGTTGAAAACTACAACAAAGACGCTACAAAGACTGATGGTATTGGTCTTGACGCTGAAGTAAATGTTGACGGAAGCAACACAAAAGTCAAAGTTGGAGACTCAATTAACGTTAATTCAGTACCTTACGAAATCTTTGAACAATTAGGCGATATCGCAAAATACCCTGAGGACGAAGAAGATCAAAAGATTAAAGATGTGAACGCTTGTGTCTATCCAAGAAACGTTCTTTGGAATAAATACTTAAACAACCACAACGTCTTTGTGATTGTTAATAAGAAAGCAGACACAACTACAGTTAACAATTTAGTCACTGACACAGTCGATGCTAATGCTCCCGCTAAATTTGAACAAGGCAAAGCATCAGGGTTCAATAATGGTCGTCTCTGTGCTGAAGATGGCAAAATTATCTTCGGTGTTCGTAGTGAATATGGTATCCACTTCATCAAGATCCAAAAATCTGCATACGAAGATGGATTACAAACTTACTACCCAATCGCATTAAAGGTTGGTGACACAGATGTTACTAAACAAGCAGTTGGTTCAAACTACATTGTTGGTTTAGATAACGCTAAAGATACTTTTGATTCAAGATTATCTGATATTAAATCTGCTATTAAGAGTTACGATTCTAATTCAGAATACAGACTTTATAATTACCTAGTCACATATGCAAAAGATCACGACATCATTAAGAAAGACGATGAAAGCACAAATAAGATCTTAAACAAAATTGATAGTCACATCGCTGATTTAAAAGCAAGTGAAACTTACAAACAAGAAGATGGTTTAAAATCAGTTTGGGAAAACTATTTAAGACTCTTAACATTACAAAACGAAAAACGTGCAACTGTTTGGGATGAAGGTTACTACTACGATACTGTAGATGGAACAAACAAAAAACAAGTTTACGTTGAATACCATCGTACAGCTTTAGTTGATGAAAATACTGCTTACGATTACCTCGCAATGTGCAGAGAATCTAATCCAAATGTTAAGGCTCAATACTTAACAAAATTCTCAGAAGGAGGAGACTACTACTATGGCAAATAAGAAATTAGGTAAATTTTTAGCAGTCTCTTGCTTACTTGCATGTGGATTAGCTGCTTGTGATGATATTGAAGCAAGACCTTCTAAAAATAAAGATGGTGCTACTTTATTAGCATTCACTAAAGATGTTTTTGATAACAACTATAAATCATTAAACGACGATTACCATGGTAACCTCGCTGCACAAGCATTAGACAACGTCTTATACACATACGCTATAAATGTAGTTGGCGCATATGACGCTACAATCGCAGGCACATACGCAAAGAAAGTTACTAAAGGTGGTGAAGCAATTGATGCAACTAAAATCATCACTTTAGCTGATGTTGTTGCTGATGACGCTAAATTAGCTGACTTCGTTAAAGAACACCCAGCATATGATGTTGGTGACGCTGCTGCTCAAAAAGCATTAATCACAGCAAGATACAACGCTATGAAAGATGCTGCTGCTAAAAAGATGTTCTCAAAATTAAGCAGTGCTACAGAAAATAACAAATTTGACGAATACAAATTATTAGTTAGCTTATTCGATGGCGAAGGAAAAAACAAAGTTGCTAACCCATACACAATGAACGATGCTGATAAAGCAACATTAACTAAAGATTTAATCGTCACACCAAATGTTAAAGGTGAAAATGTTTTCAAAGATGGTATTTTACACGAAAATTTCTATGGTACATACATTGATGATGTTATTATGCCAGACATCTATAGAGATGCTTTAGTACAACAATACATCTTTGATAACCAAGAAAAGACATTAGGTACTTCATCTGCACGTAAAGTTAACTATGTTTCTATTAAATATGATGATTTAGATGAATCATTATATGCTGATACATTAGTAAAAACTTTCGTTAAAGATTACTTATTCACAGATAAGAATACTGATACATTCACATCTTTCAACACATTATCTTCTATTTGGAATGGTGAATTCATGAAAGACAACGATCCAAATAGTCCTGAAAACAAAATGTTAGCAGATATGAATATTAACTTAGTCAATGAAGGCGTTATCGAAACAAAAACTATCGATGGTACTGCTTACGACTACGTTAAAGGTTCAACTTACGGTGACTTAGTTGAAGACTATGCTAAACTTGATCCAAACCCAGCAAAATCAAATGCTTCAAGAGATTACACTGGTGGCAATAAATATATTGCTGACATTGGTTTCCAACTTGAATCAGAAAAAGTTGCTTTAGAAGACCACGTTACAGATGGTTGGTTTATCAAATCAAGCAGCGAAGTTTCTTCATTACCAGATTCAATTAGAAGCCGTTTATTTAACCTCTCTGTTGCTACTGGTAAAAACGGCGGTACTGCTGCAGAAATCACTAGAGACACTGCTGGTAAGGTCGCTGTTGCCGATGGAAATAAATACATTGCTAAAAACGGCAATAACTATTTCTTAAGAAACAGTAACTTAAAAGCTAACCAAGAAGATTACGAAACAGTTATCTTCCACGATACAAGCGCTCACACTTACTACATCATTAACATCGAAGAAGCAGTTTCTGCTAACTACATGAATAGTAATGAAGCAAAGAATAACTATGCTTTAAGAATTGATGTCGCATCTTTACTCTCAACTAGCGACACAAATATCACTCTTTCTAAAGAGCATTGGTTAGAAAAATGTGACATTTCATTCCACGATCAATCTGTCTATGATTACTTCAAGAGTAATTTCCCAGATTTGTTCGAAGATGATTAATTTGAAATAAGTCAATATCAAATAAGGAAGTCCGTACTGGACTTCCTTTTATTGTGTATAATATAACTAGAGGCAATATTATGGAAAAAGATATTTTTTGTAGAATTGTTGACGGAGAAATTCCTTGTTACAAACTCTATGAAGACGATGATGTTTTAGCATTTTTAGACATTTCTCAGGTCACAAAAGGACACACACTTGTAATTCCTAAGAAACACTACGATAACTTCTTAACATGTCCAAAAAACTTAATGAACAAAGTTATGGCAGTTGCTCAAAGAATTGGACAAGTCTCAATTAAGATTTTCGGAGCTAGAGGAGTTAATATTCTTACTAATTGCTATGAAGCTGCGGGTCAAACAGTAAAGCACTTCCATGTCCATGTAATTCCTAGATATAAAGAAGAAGAAGGATTCATGGTAGAAATGAAAGATAACTCAAGTGGTCTTAACTTACCTGCACTCGCAGAACAAATCAAAATCAATCTTTAATGAAAAACGACTTTCTAATTTGAAAGTCGTTTTTTCTTATTTGTGCTTATAAAATGTTCTTCCATCTAGAGGATACACTTTATTTGTGAATTCCCCATCTTTAGTCTCTTCTAATGCTTTTAATGTAATAACCATTTTAGAATCTAAGTTATCTACTAAAGAAAGCATAAGAGCTTCTGCAGTTTCAGGTAGAACTGGAGAACCATATTCTAGTTGTCCATGATGAGATAAAATTGCATGTTGCAACAATAATGGAGTTTCACTAGTAAGTCCTAATTCTTTGGCGGCTTCATCAATTTCTGCTGCCATAATTGAAATATGGCCAATAAGTTTTCCTTTAAGTGAATATTTATACACTATCGGTCCTTCTAATTCAGTAATCTTGCCAATATCGTGTAATAATACCGAAGTTATAACCAAGTCTTTATTAACAGGATAGATTTCACATAGTTTTTCGGCGATTTCAGCCATTGTAGTGCAGTGAACGAGTAATCCGCTCATATATTCATGATGAATGCTGCTAGCGGCCGGATAATCGTAAATTTGATTATTATATTTATTAATAAAATAATTCAATATCTTTTTACAGTCTTCGTTTTCTACTTCATCTACATATTTATTAAATTTCTTTATGAGTTCTTCTTTTGGTATTGGGGGTTGTTTTAAAAATTTAGTAGGATCAATTTCATCTAAATCAACCGCTCTTACGTTTAATAATTTAATTTGAAGAGATTCTTTATATTTTAAAACTTCACCATCAATATAAATTACATTACCAGAGACAACTATTTCTTCATCTTTACTAGCCACTTCCCACTTTTTAGCGTTCATACTAGCAGAAGCATCTCTAAGTTCTACATTAAGATATTGTCCACCATTTGCGTTTGTTCCTTTAGAAACATTAGAAACGAGAAACTGGCCAGTGATGTGTTCACCATCTTTGTATTCACATAACATCTTCATATTTAATACCTACTTTAATAACTTCGGTTATTATTGTATCATTAAACCCATTTCTTTTTAGATAATTAATTAATTTTTCTCTTTCTACATCACTATATTTGTAGTTTTTATATTTTTTGCTTCCTTTAAAAAAGTGATAATAACAATTATCTTTTTCTATATCTTTATTAAAAATATACTTATCTAAGAGTTCTCTACCATATCCCTTCTTACATAGATATTCTTTTATTCTTTTATACCCATATCTTTTTTCTTCCATAGCAAATACATCTAGCTCGAAACATTTGTTATCGTCTAGGACTTTATCATTAATTAAAGAAAAAATTATTTTGTCTATCTCAATAGAAGATGCTCCTTTTAATAATAATTTTTCTTTAATTTTCGAAGCAGTATGTTTCCACTTCAACGCTAGCTGTTTAGCGTATCTATAAAGTTGCTGATATGATTTCATAATTTTCCTCACTATTTATCAATACGAAGGCAGTCCCCTTCAACTTGAAGGTTGTGCTTTCCTTCCGCCAAACACGCATGTATAATAAAGTTGTCTTTAGGGCCTAGGAGACATGCCTCCCAGGCTTTTTTAGTTACCAGTTACCCAGTATCATTAACAACAAAACTACGATGAGTACAAACTTTAACAGTATTACTACCACTAAAATTTAACATCCTTTCTCGTAAAGAGATTGCGGGGACTGAGAGAAGTTTCTCAAGGTTCATAAGGTTACAAACCCCCTTACTTATTTAAATGGGTCGATTTTTTGAAAATTGTGCAAAAATTTTAAAAAAATATTAAATATACTTTCTTGAATGTAACAAACGATTTTGTTTTAATAATTTTGTGAGTAAGCACATTGGGCTGTTAAAGGCGCGTGTAGCTCATTTTTTTCTTTTGTATTCTTTTTATATAACCTCGAATAATGCCCTCCATTTTTATCGCTTACTTTATAAAATTTCCCTCTTAATAAAGGTTTACTATATCTTCTCGCGTAGGAAGACTTTCTTCTCTTTTTTACCATTTTTAAATCTTAATAGGTTAGTATATTAAAAAATTTTAAATACTCCTTACTTATTTAAATGGGTCGATTTTTGAAAAATTCACTAAAATTTATAAAAAAATAATTGTTGTTATACAAAAATCAATTAAAATAAGGGAGTTGTTGACAAAAATAGTCAATTTCTCAAAAACTTTCCCACTTCAAGGAGAATCATCATGAATAAAAATTTACATGGCATTTTAGAGATTGTATTAGCATCACTTCTAGTTATCGTAGGTTTCATCGTCACATTGAAAATTGAAATCTTACAAGACTACATCATGTGGGTCATGATTGTATTCTTCTTAATTAAAGTCGGATTAGTTGTTATTAAGTATTTCGCATATGAATCATCCTTACTCTACACGATAATTCACGGTTCATTACACGGCATCATCATAATCTTAATGATTATCTTCAACGCAGACCCTAGCAAGATGGCATATGTTGTAGGCGCTTCTTGTGTTGCGGATGTTCTTGCAAATATCGCAAAAGCAATTATTTATAGAAAATCTAATAGAACAGAATCATTCTTCGGAATGGAAAACATTATCTGTGTCCTATTTATCTTCTTAATGTTCAGCGGACAAGAATCAGATATTGCTACAAACGTTATATTAGGATGCTTAGTTTTATATAAAGGTTTAGCTAACTTAGTTTCTAATATGTTTGTTAAGAAAGTTATCTCTATTACAGATTTAGGCAAAGCACTTAATAGAGTTCATGGTTTAGATATCTTCTTTGGTTTATTTATCATCCTATTACTTACTTCATTCATTCTTCCTCACGTCGAGGATTCAATTAAAGATGCAGGAGACGCATGGTGGTATTGTTTCGCTTTAATTACCACTACTGGATTTGGCGATCTTACTGTTACAACCACTACAGGTAGAATCCTTTCAGTTATCATTGGATTCTATGGAATTATTATTGTTTCATTATTAACATCATCTATCGTTATTTATATCTCTGATATTAATAAGAGAGAAGAAAGAGAAAACAGAAGTGTAGAACAAGCAAAGAAATTAGAGTCTTATACTTTCTCATCAGACTATAGTAAGAAAACAACTGCTGGCAAGCCTACAGAAAAGCAAGTAGAACAAATGAACTTATTTGCAGCAGCAAATGCTAAAACTCCTAAAGCTCCTAAAAAGCCAAAAGAAGTGAAAGAACCATCAAAAGAACCTGCTAAAGAAAATAAGGAATCTAAACCTAAAAGAACAGTTAAAAAGGAAGCCAACTAAGAGCTTCCTTTTCTTCTATTCTTTTGATTTAATTACCAATTCAGGTTTACCAATTGTAACCCTCATACGAGGTGGAACAGATTCAATTAAGAATACGTTAGAGCCAATTGTGACATTGTCTCCAACAGTAATATCACCTAAGATAGATGCACAAGCATATATCGTTACGTGATTGCCAATCGTTGGGTGACGTTTAATGTTTTTCATCTTAGCACCCTTTGATAATGATAAAGCACCTAATGTAACACATTGATATAGTTTTACATAAGAACCAACAATTGCGGTTTCTCCAATAACAATACCAGTTCCATGGTCAATAAAGAATGGAGCAGCAATTTTACTTCCTGGGTGAATATCAATTCCAGTCTTTGAATGTGCTTCTTCGGTAATAATTCTAGAAACCAATAAGTAACCCATGTTACGTAAAACGTGAGCTATACGATAAAAGCAAATTGCTTTAAAACCTGGATAAGTAAGTATAACTTCTTCTCTACTATCAATAGCAGGATCGCTTTCCATAAAGAAATCTAAATCCGCTAATAAATCTCTTTTGATATCTACAAAAGCACCAATGAATTTATCAGCGTTTTCTTCTTTATCATCAATAACTTCTACGAAGGATTTTTTAATGTCGTTAATATTATTACAATCAGATAAAAGACAACAGATAGTTTCAGTAACTAAATTAATAATTTTACTTTTATCTATCATGATTCTATCCTCCGAATTCAGGTAATAATAAATATAATATTATTTTTTTAAATTTGCGAGAATTACGCTAAAAATAATAAAAGGTCCGGGGATAGACCGGACCGTATCTTAGATACCTGCTCCAAATATATATCTTTCGGATGTCTCACTTAAACCTTTGAGAGAGATTGAGGCAAAATAATCTTGAACTAACTTCTGTAAACCTTCCCACATAGGAAGAGTTTTACAATATGTGTGCATTTCACATTTGTTAGTCTTACAGTCAAGACATCCGACTGGAGCAAGGCTACCTTCAGTAATTTCAAGTATCTCAAGAGCAGTATAACTTTTTGAATCCTTAGCTAACTTATAGCCACCCTGTGCACCATGCTTACCTATAACTAAGTTATGCTTAGATAAATTAGTCATGATTGATTCAACATACTTTAAAGAAATATTCTGACGTTCAGCTATTTCTTTAAGTGGAACATATTCTCCATTAGAATGGTCCACCAAATCAATCATTACCCTTAAAGCGTATCTACCTCTTGTAGAAATCTTCATTTTTATTCCTCGAATAATTTTGTTGATAAGTATCTATCGCCACTATCTGGCAATAAAACTACAACGTTTTTATCTTTAAATTCATCCCTACTAGCAACTTGGATTGCAGCATATAAAGCAGCACCAGAAGAAATACCAACTAAGATGCCTTCTTTTTTGCCAATAAATCTACCATATGTAAAAGCATCATCATTTTCAATTTTGATAACTTCATCATATACACTAGTATCTAATGTATCCGGAACGAAACCAGCACCAATACCTTGAATCATGTGAGGTCCAGCTTTACCTTCACTTAATACAGGTGAAGCTGCTGGTTCAACAGCGACAACCTTAACATCTGCTTTTTGTGATTTGATATATTTGCCAACGCCAGTAATTGTTCCACCAGTTCCTACACCAGCAACGAATGCATCAACTTTACCATCTAAATCTTTATAAATTTCTGGTCCAGTTGTTTCGAAGTGCACCTTTGGATTAGCTGGGTTTACAAATTGGCCTAAGATAATTGAATTAGGAATTTCTTTATTAAGTTCTTCTGCTTTAGCAATAGCACCTTTCATACCTTTACTAGCTTCTGTTAAGACTAATTCAGCACCATATGCTTTTAATAATTTACGTCTTTCAATAGACATACTTTCTGGCATAGTAAGAACTACTCTATAGCCTTTCATTGTTGCAATAGAAGCTAAACCAATACCAGTATTACCACTAGTTGGTTCAATAATAACAGTGCCTTCTTTAAGTACACCTTTTGCTTCAGCGTCATTAATCATAGATAAAACTATTCTATCTTTAACCGAACCTGCTGGATTGAAGTATTCAACTTTAGCAAATAATTTTGCTTTTAACTTTAATTCTTTTTCGATGTGTGTGAGTTCTAGTAATGGAGTTCCCCCTACTAAATCATATCCGTTTTTGAATAACATATTTGTCTTCTCCTTTATTGCCTACCATTTTAGTAGGTAATTAGATATTATCACCAAATGAAAAATAAAAATAAATAAAACGCTCATAAAATAAAAACCTTCCTTTATTCGGGAAGGTCACATGTTTCATTATTGCTTTTTATAATTTGCGTAACTAGGATCGATAATTACTAATTCAGAGAAGTTATCGATTTCAGTAACGTCTTTTTTCTTACAGTCTCTAACTTCTACTTTGAAGTCATGTTTACATACTGTAAGAGGAACGTTATCCCAATACTTTTCTTTTCCACCTCTAGAATTAAATACTTTAACAATATCTTCTCTTAACTTAGCGGAATCTTTTTCATCCCAATAAGAAATACCAATCATATGCCAGCAGTTTTCTCCACCAATGGATACTTTACTAATGTAGTTACCTTTCTTAAAGAAGCACCAGTCATCTGTTTCAGAAACATACGCTCCTAAATAGTTAGAGCAATATTGATACTTAGTAATAACTTTAGGATTAGTTACTACTAAGTCAGCTTCACATATATAACATCTATCAATAATATCCTTAGCAGCGTATACAGAAGATATATTATTAGATTCATTATAAATAGGGTTTTCAATAAACTTTAATGTTGGGTATTTTTCTAATAATTGTTGGAATTGTTCTTTCTTATATCCGACTACTACTGTGATATTATCAATACCTTTCGCAATTAAAGCATCTAATAAAGTATCAATGATACGTACTCCATTAACTTTAACTAATGGCTTAGGTGTATCTAAAGTTACAGGTACCATTCTTGAACCAAATCCTGCAGCGATAACAATTGCTTTTCTTACTTTATATGGTTCAAGAGCTTTATATCCTTTCTCGGTTACTTCAATGGTTTTATCATTATGGATTACAATCAAATCATCTTCTATAAATTGATTAATAATCTTATTTGTAGTACCTAATGATAAAGTGACTCCATCTGCGATTCTACGTTGTGTTAATACTTGCTTATTGTGTTCCTCGATATAAGCTAGTACATTGAATTGAAAACGATTTAATTCCATATCCTTTTCCACCTTTCTTTTTCCTATTTTAGTTACGTAGTTACTTAAAAAATCAAACCCTATTTTCATTAATAAATTAATTAATAAGATAATAGTTGAAATAACAGATTCTGCTTCCCAAACTCCTCGATTTTCATAAATGGTTATACCTACTGATAAAGGAGTAGTATTTTGATTACATAAGAAACTCACAGCAGAGATAGTAATCATACTGTTAATAAATAAATAAGAGAACATTTGAAGTATTGTACCAATTGAGTTAGGTATCATTACTTTAAAGAATAACGAATTCTTTGATATGCCAAGTGTCTCAGCAACAGTTTCATAATTTCTATCTATCTTTTCAAAAGCATTTCTCGCCATTAAGTATGGTGATGAGAAATAGTGAATAATATTTACCACTACTAATATTGCTAATGTCCCCGCAAACCAGCCTTTTGTAAATTTGAATAAGAATACATATCCAATACCTAAAACAAGTCCAGGAACCGCTAAAGTAGCAATAGAAATCAAATGTAGAGGTTTAGTAACAACTCCCTTAGTTCTTGTTGATACATATGCAGATAAATAAGCTACTGAAGTACCGACTAAACCAACTAACAAAGAAATAATTAAAGAATTCTTTAAAAATTTAAGAATCGATATTGTTGAATTAGGAGAGAAAGCATTTATATAGTTATCAAATGTAAAACTCATATCCGATGGGAAACGATTAACAAATGATATAGTAATAAACGCTATCATTGGAATAATTAATAATATTCCAACAAATATAATCGCACCTAATCCTAAACCATTAAATAACTTAGAAGGACGAATCTTTTCAGATCTAGCAACTCCATCACTGCTTTCTTTAAATAAAACATCAAATACGAATGCAATAACAGCAGGCACTAATAAAACTAAAGAAATAATCGCACCTCTTCCGTATTTAAACTGCGATATTACTTGCTCATATAAATACATAGGAAGAGTTTTAACTTTTCCTGCTACTTCCATTGGAAGACCATAATCTGCAAATATCAATGTAAAACTAGCAAAGAAAGCAGATATTAAAGTCTTTCTTAGATAAGGAAGAGTGATACCAATAAATGATTTAAATCTAGATACCCCTAACGTATTAGCGGCATCATAAGAACTTTTATCTTCATACAATAAAGCATCATAGATAAGTAAAAATACAATTGGAAAAGAAAATACTACAGAACCTACAATAAGATCGAAGAATCCTAATCCATCAAACTTTAATCCAAACATTTTATCTAGGAATCCGTTAACACCAAATAATGTTCTAACTCCTAAACCTATTGAAATAGTTGGAATTAACATAGGTAAAACTAATAAGATAACCAACCACTTTTTGCCTTTAAAATGAATTCTACTTAAAAAGTAAGCACATATAGTAGCTAATACAGTAGATATTAATGTACCTATTAATGAATATAGTAAAGAATTACCTATTGCTTTATAAAATATTTCATCTTTAGTAACATAAGAAAAATCATCTCCGGTTACTTTAAAAAGCATGAAGAATAAAGGTAATAGCAAAAAGACAAAAAGAATTAAAACTAATCCTATTTGTAAAAATATTATAGGGTCAAATCTAGTATTTCTTTTTGCTTTTTCCATTTTTATTTAGTGCTATTTTTAATAGCTAAAACTTTTTCATCTAAATGATTTACAACAAACTTTTTAACAAAATCATTTGCAGGATTTTTATAAATATTGTTTGGTGTATCAAATTGAGCGATATGATTATCGTTCATAACAATGATTCTATCTGACATAGAGAAAGCTTCTTCTTGATCATGAGTAACATAAATCATTGTTTTATTAAATTTCTTTTGTAACGCTTTAATTTCTTTTCTTAAAGACATACGAATGTCAGCGTCTAATGCTGCCATAGGCTCATCGAAAAGAATAATATCTGGATTAAGTGCTAAGGTACGAGCAATAGCAACACGTTGTTGTTGACCGCCAGACATCTTTCCGGGTTTTTTATTAGCGTAATCAGATAATCCAACAATAGCAATAACTTCATCTACTATGGCTTTAATTTCTTCTTTAGAACGTTTTCTTAAAACTAATTCTTTAGATCCTTCGACAGGTTTTCCTGTAGCGTCTAAAATAGGTAACATATCTTTTTTACCTTTTAAAGCATACGCTACGTTATTCCAAACAGTCATATTAGGGAATAAAGCGTAGTTTTGGAAAACTAAGCCCATTCCTCTTTTACTTGGTAAATTGTTTGTGATGTCTACTCCATCTTTTAAGATGGTTCCACTATCTGGTGTTTCAATACCAATGAGTATCTTTAAAAGAGTAGTCTTACCACATCCAGAAGCACCGAGCATAGAAATAAACTCGCCTTCTTTAATATCAAAAGATATATCTTCTAAAACAATTTGACCATTATATCTTTTGTTAATGTTAATAACACTTATCTTCTTATCGTTTAGAATTTCCATGCGTCTAATAATTCATTCTTAAAATCAGGATCTAATAAATTTTTCATTGCAGTATAGTCAACACCATAATCAGATGGGGACTTCCAGTTTTTGACTGTAACTTCTTTAGCAAATTCTGGTTTATAGATTGTTTCAGGAACAATGTTACAGTTATCTAAATAGTTAACATAGTCGAAGAAATAATCATATACTTCTTTAACTTTTTCTTTCTTTTCTTTTCCATTAATCATACCCATTGTATAAAGAGTATATGGTGAACCTTCTTCGAAATATGTAATACCGATATCATCATTCTTATTAGCATATTCAACTGCTTGGAAGTGCATACCTAAACCAACAGCGATATCTTTTTTATCAACACCTTTAACTGGACCACTACCAGAAGCTGACCATTCTTTAACGTTTTCGTTTAAACTAGTGAAATATTCTAAAGCCTTATCTTTACCATTTAAACTAGCTAAACCATTATAGAAATAATATCCTGTTCCACTTGATTTAGGATTAGGCATAATAATTTTTCCTTTATAACTAGGATCTAATAAATCAGCGTATGACTTAGGAACGTTTTCTCCGCATAAAGATTTACTATAAACAATACATCCTGCTTCTTTATCTTGGATATGATATCTCTTATGTCCTTTTCTAACAGTGCCATCAGCAAGAGTTTGATCTTTTTGATATTCTAATACTTCATCAACATAATGACTTGTATCATAGTCAGATAAATCTGCAAATAATTCAGCGTTCTTCTTTAATAAGATTTCAGCATTAGTAATTTCGATACCAACGAAAATATCACAGTCAGTTTCTACGCCATTAGCATCGAGTTCACTCATTAAAGCACCAGTTGTTTTACTAACGATTTCAATTTTATAATCTGGAAATTTTGCTTTTAATTCTTTATTAAATTGTTCGATACGATTATCTTCGTGAGCAGTATAAATATAAATAGTCTCATCACTGCTTCCACATCCTGCTAATGCAGATACCCCTAATAATGCAAGTGGGATTAATTTTAAATTTTTGTTCATTTTTCTGATTCCTTTTTGTTCAACTGAACATAAGTATACTATCAAATATGAACAAATCAAGTAAAATTAAAAATACATACAAGTAATTGCATAAATATAGTAAAAGAACAGCAAATTAAATATAAAAATAATTTAATAGATTTTTATTTGATACACTTTCTCTATTAACTATTTAGTTGAATATAGTCCGTGTAAATTGCAGTATTCTAAAGCTTTAATAACTTCTTCACCTTCTAACAAAGCAAATCTAGCTATTGATTTATCACCTGGCTTTAATACTTTTCTTTGATTCCCTAGATTAGTTTGAATCATAATCCATTCAATATAATGTTCGTTTAACATTGGATGATCTACTTCACCAACTTTTACTGTAACAACGTTATTATCAACGCTCACTACTGGAATATGTTTTTCAAATGCACCATCTTGTGTATTAGGAACTAATTCTTCCATAGCTTCACCACAACAAATAGTTGGTACAGGAATATCCTTAACTAAAGCAACAATCTTGCCACAACGTTTACACCTATAAAATTTCATATGAATACCTCTATATTCTTATTATATGAAGAAACTTAAAAGTATATATAGTAAGTTTAAAAAATATATAGTTAAAGTTATTTATTAGATAACTCTTTTAAATCATTAATTAGTTTAGCAAAGAATTTTTCTTTACAATATTTTTCAAAATATATTTCTTTAGACCTTTTACCTATTTCAGATAACTCTTTAATATCTAAAGTCTTAATTAAATTAGCAAGTGCTACACTATCTTCGCTAGGACATACATATCCTATATTATTATCTTTAATAAAATTAGCAGTGCTACCATTAATAGCCCCTATTATAGCTTTACCACTAGCCATATAGGATTGTACTTTGCCAGGTATAGTCATATTAGCGTATGACTTATCTTCTAATGTGACTAACATAGCATCTGCTAAACTATATAAATTAGGCATCTCTTCTATAGGCTTTTGTCCATAGAATATTACATTATCTAGTTTTAATTCATTAGCTAACTTTTTAATATTATCTAATTCACTACCACTACCTACTATATGAAATTTAAATCTATTATCATCTTTTAATATAGAAGCTGCTTTTATAACAGTATCTAATGATTGAGCTTTACCTATATTACCTGCAAACATTAAATCTATAACGCCATTATCAACAGATTTGAAGTTTGCTTCTTCAAAAACTGTATCTCCATATTGCTCTAAACATTCAATATCTAAATTATTACAGCCTGATAATTTCTTAATATAATCGATATGCTCTTTTGTAGAAGTTAAAATCTTATCACAGCTAGAGTATATCTTTGTAGACACCTTTTTATAGTGTTTATATATTAAGGATTTATTACTAATTCCACCCGCAAGTAAAGATTCTGGCCAAAGATCCATTTCATACATTAAAACCTTTTTACCAAATCTCTTTCCATATTCAATACCAGGTTTAGCCATCATAATAGGAGACGTCATCTGTATATAAACAACATCAAAATCTCTATCTAATTTATTTAAAAGCTTTTTTGCATAATGAGGGTATGACCAATAATTTAATAACCTGAATACAGGTCCTTTTCTTCTGCCTATTTCTTTTGCGCGTATTATCTTAACCCCATTTCTCTCTTGGATTCTATTTTTGCCATGTTTATATTCGTCTAAAACATATCCTTTCGGATAGTTAGGAAGACCACATAAAACAGTAACATCATTTCCTAATGTTACTAGTGTTTCCGCAATATCTGTTATACGGAAATTTTCAGGCCAATAATGTTGATAATTTATCAAAATTTTCACATCAATCTCTTCTTAACAAGTCTCTTGTATAAACTTTATCTTTGACATCATCCATTGATGAATCATATCTATTTGCGATAATGACTTTAGAAATTTTTTTAAAAGCTTCAAGATCTCTGATAACTTTACAATTAAAGAATTCTTCATCATTTAATGTTGGTTCGTAAATAACTATGTTTATACCTTTAGCGTGTAATCTTTTCATTACGCCTTGGATAGATGAAGCCCTAAAATTATCGCTGCCAGATTTCATAGTTAATCTATAAATACCAACTGTGATATCATCTTTGCCATCGTTTTTATAACCAACCATAGCCAGGATTTGATCACATATAAATTGTTTTCTTGTACTATTAGATTCAACAATAGCGCTTATTAAGTTTTCGGGTACATCTTCAAAATTAGCTCTTAATTCCTTAGTGTCTTTAGGCAAACAATATCCGCCGTAACCAAACGACGGATTGTTATAGAAATTGCCAATACGCGGATCTGCACATACACCTTTTATTATATCTAGTGTGTCCAAGCCTTTGGTTAAAGCAAAAGTATCCAATTCGTTAAAATATGCAACGCGCAATGCTAAATATGTATTAGCAAATAGTTTTACAGCCTCTGCTTCTGTACACCCAATAATGTGTGTGTCTATATTTTCTTTTATAGCACCTTGTTGCAATAGTCCAGCAAATTCTTTAGCTTTAGATAAATATGGCTCTTTCTTTTCTGGAATTCCCATCACGATTCTTGATGGATATAAATTATCATATAAAGCCTTGCCTTCTCTTAAAAATTCAGGCGAGAATAAAATCTTATCATAGTCATATTTTTTTCTTACATTTTTAATGAAACCAACTCCTACAGTTGATTTTACAATTATCCAAGCACTAGGATTAATTCTTTTTACTTGCTCTATAACAGATTCAACAGAAGATGTATCAAACTTATTTGTTATTGAATCATAATTAGTAGGTGTAGCTACAATAACCAATTCAGATTCTTTAAACGCTTTGTCGCTATCCAATGTAGCCGTTAAATCTAATTTTTTTGTTAAAAGATATTCTTCTATTTCTTTATCACGAATAGGAGATTTTTTAGAATTAATTAAATTAATTTTTGATGGCACTACATCAACAGCGTATACTTTATTATTTTGCGCAAGGATTATTGCAATAGATAATCCAACATAACCTGTTCCTGCAACTGAAATTTTCATAATAACCTCTATATTCTACTAATAACCATCAGACAAAGCACTAAATTCATTTTCATTTTTTAAGAAAGCATATTTTTTGCATTGAAATTCTTATTATTAAGCCTTAAAGTCAAAGTCAATAATCATAAAATTTATTATAAATAAAATATCACAATAATATATTAATAAAAAAAGAAGCTTAATTAAATAATCTTAAAATCCAAGAAGTAATCATTCATTAACCTTCTCATAAAAATATGAAAGATATCTTTCACACATTTTTTCCGACGATATATCTTTCTCATTAAATAAATTATCTTTAACAAAATCTTTTTTTATATTTTGTATAAGAGAAGCTGCGCCATCTACATCGCCTTTTTTAATTATATAAGGAGTATTTAAAGCGCTTTCTTTACTACCTCCAGTATCGTATGTTAATACTGGAGTGCCGCAAGAAATTGCCTCTAGATTAACGGTAGGATAGTTGTCTTCATATGTAAAATTTACAAATAAATCAGCTTTTTGATAATAATTAGTTAATTCAGAAAGGCCAACTTTCCCTATGCCAATAATTCCACTTTCAGTGCAAACTTTTATTTGTTTTTTGCTCAGTCCAATTAAAGTAATCGAATATTCCTCACAAGGTAAGAGGCGTGATAATAAAATATAGTCGGAAAGGCCCTTTCTTTTTGTCCACGGATGAGCCACACCAATAATGCAAAATTTATCATTATCTTCTTTGATTTTATGTTTAAAGACATTAGTATCAACACCATTTGGAATACAATTAAACGAGAATTTTTTCAAAAAGCTCTGTCTCGCCAAACCAATAAGCCAATTTGAAGGGCTAACAAAGCTTAAATAACGAGGATCAAATTTTTCAAAAATGTTCTTTTTTACAAGAAAATTTCGTTTTGAATTATCAAATAAAATTGATTTTGGATATTCTTTTTTGCACGGGCACTTTCCACAGCAATTAAGCCATTTATCGCATTCTACATAATCAAAATATGCACAATGACCAGTGAAAAGCCAACAATCATGAAGCGTAATCACAACCTTAATTTTCTTGCTTAATAAATAATTTAAAAGCATTTTAATATTAAGATAATATCCATGAAGATTATGTATATTTATTAAATCTGGTTTTTCTTTTTCAATAAACTTAAGCAACTTTTTTGTTGCAAAAGAAGAGTATAATCCACTCTTATCGAAAAGTCTTGCTTTTGCACAATGAATAAAAAAATTGAAATTTGAACCAATTTTATATGTCTTTATTTTAAAATTTTCATTATTTCCTCTTCCAAAAGCAAAAGAAACAGAATTATTGTGTTCAAAACAATAACGAGCAATGTTATAAGCAATGTTTCCTGTACTTCCTTGTCTTATGACAGAATTAATGAACATTATTTTCATCTATTAATAACCTCGATAGATTTTTTAGCGATATTTGAATATAAATAAATATCTGTGAGATGACTATTACATTTTTGGACCATTTCAAAATACTTATTTGTAAAAAGTAAATTTCTTAAATCCACTTCAATTGAGTCAGCATCCAAAGAACAAAAAAACGAAGCTGTCCCATCATTATTAATATGATCCATACCTGGCCACCTAGAGAAAATGCATGGAGTTTTGGATGCACAAGCTTGTTCCCATAAAACAGAGTGCCTGCCTGGGAAAGCTATTAAATCAGCTGAAATAAAATATTCATATGCTTTTTTTGATTCAATCCATCCAATAAATATTATCTTTTTTTGATCGATATATTTATTAGCGAGTTCCATTTCGACGCTCGAGAAAGATCCGAAAATTAAAAGCCTGACTTTTTCTAATTTACTGCATGCTTTTAAAAGACTAATAATACTTTTCTTCGAATCCATTTTTCCACCAGTGACAATCAAAAACTCTTCTTTTGAGATACCATATTTATTCCTTATATTTTGCTTAACTTTTTCTTTGTTAATCGACGTGAGTACTTCGTCATCAGCACCCATTAATAGCAAATCAACTTTTTTTGAAGGAATTCCAAAAAAATCTATAGCATATTGTGATCTCCAAGGTGTAACGCCATAAACTTTTTCAACATATTTAATACTTTTTCTATTTAAGTGTCTGTAATATTCTTTCAAAATCATTTTATTAATGCCTTTTTGAGATGTACCAATTTCGTAGTCGAGATGGTTATCTTGAACAATTTTGCATTCAGGATGGTTTCTTTTGTATTTTATTGCCTCAAAAATTGTCTTACTAACTAGACAATGGAAAAAAATTAAATCAGGTTTTACTGATTCGAGAATATCGTATATTGGTAAGAACGAGTACAATTTTGTTAGAAAAGACGGATGATATATTTTTTTAGAAATCCTTACTACAGTAAATCCATTTAATTGATACTGCATAGGGCCATCATATTTAGATATTTTTCCGTCTTTTTGAATTAAATCAGTTGTTATCAAAAAAACTTTATGGCCTAACTTACTTTGATACTTTGGCAAAAGATTCTCTTGATACCCATAATCATCATTAAAAGTAGCGTTTGGTGAAATATGGACTATGATCATTTTTTATTCTCCTTGCGTAACCTACTGGCAAAATAACCTTCTATTTGTATTAAAGATGGGGCATTTCTAAATAATGGACACCTATGTATAAATCTAGATATTTTTCTTAACCATTTAAAATTATTACCATTATTACCGGTAAAATGATAACATGGACTATACTTTCCGCTATAAACTCCATTAAACAATTCGTTCCAAAGCAAAATAACATTTTCCGGATCAAATTGTTTTTTACCAAAGTAATTGCCTTCTAGGCCATATTTTTCATTAAGCTTATCTTTCGTTAAAAGTTTAACAACAGATTTTTCAAAACCTCTTCTAGTTTTAAACAAGATACCTGTCTTTTTATTCTTTATAACATCTGGAAGACCATTAGTATTTTTTGACACAATTGGCAAAAAATAATTTTCCATTTCAATCGCACTTAAAGGACAAACTTCAGTCTTACCTGTAGGATTTATAATTCCGACAGAAGCGTTTTTATATATCTCTTCTTTTTCTATTCCTAAAACGCCTAGAAAATTAACTGACGAAAGCAAATTTTTGTTAGAATCGATTAAAAATTTTAAAAAGTATTCTTCGTATGATTTTTCAGCCAGTCCCATTCTTCCAAGTTCTACCTTGCCGCCATAGATTCTTTGACCGCCCACAACAAATAGCTTGGCATCAGGGACTCTTCTAACTATTCTCTTCCATGATTTTGCTAGATAATGAAAACCCTTTGAAGGAATAAGGCCACCAGTGAAAACAACATTATGAGTCTTATTGTTTCTTCTGCAGCCCGAAAATCGATACATATTTTGAATAACAACTGCCTTATTTATTATCTTATCATCTAAATATCTTTCATAATGCTCTTGCCCTAAAAAAACAATTTTTTTTACTATCTGTGAATCCGATAATTGTTTTAAAATTGATCCTCTAATCCAATTATGAACCCAAATAATCAATTTAGCAGTTTTGTCCTTTATCATTGTTAACGCTTCTTCAGCAAAACTAAAATTAAGTAATGCCATATCATAGTTTCCACAAAGATTACAAAAACAAGATAATGAATCGCATTCGATTATATTCAAATTTTCTGAAATAGGTAATTTTGAACCTGTTTCATTTCTTTTCATTCTAAATAAATCAATAGTGTCGTTGATATACTTTTTGGCATAAAAATAGGCAAGCATCAAAAAGCAATATTGAGTGCCGCCTAAGCCTGGATTTCCTAAATCAGGACGGCTACAGTCTAAAGTCTCGGTACCATAATCATGATAAAAAATAGCTATTCTCATTTTATCCACCTCATTAAAGCACTCGGACATGCATCATTGCAAATCAAATCAACATTTGCTTGATCAGCAATTTTTCCAAAATTATTATTAATAAAATCACATATACAATCTAGACTTTTGGTTGTGCCCAGTAAAAAAGAAAAATGTAAATCGTAGTTTTTAAGATATGCCAATGAAGCCTCGTTATCCGAAGAGCAAAAAGTTATTATAGGCTTTCTTGTTGACATATACTCAAAAATTTTTCCTGATATCGCGTTATTGTTTGAAGCTCCATAATTAATAAGGAAATCCGCCATATTTATTAATGCAAGAGAATCTTCGTGTGGAATAAAATCTAGATAAGTAACACGAATAATATTTGATTTAATAAATATGGCGGATTTCCTTATTAATTATGGAGCTTCAAACAATAACGCGATATCAGGAAAAATTTTTGAGTATATGTCAACAAGA
>JAILIF010000104.1 GCA_024695405.1 Bacilli bacterium | reverse complement strand
TCGATAAACGAAAGTAATAGAGTGGCTTTTATTATTCCTTTATATTGCAATAGGGTATGTTTTTAATTTTGCAATTTTTAAAAAATGATTACTTTAATTTAATAAGAATATAAAATATATACAAATCCAAATAGGAGAAATAATTTTATGAAAAAGATTAAAGTTTTATCATGCGCTGGCATTTTAGCTACTCTTTTACTTGTGGGGTGTGGAAGTAAAGAAGATAAACCAGCAGTCACACCTAGTAATGATAAAGGTAACACTAATGTTCCTGTTGATAGCAAAGATAAAGATGATGCTCCAATAGTGTTTGTGTTCTCTGGACAATCTAATATGGAAGGTAACACTAATTTTGGAACAGGTAATGGCGATACATCTTATTTAACTAAAGCATTTGAAGATTTAGGTATTGAAGATGGAGAAGAATGTATAACAGGTATTAAAAGTGTTATGACTAGTTATTATGGCAATGGATACGGTGAACTAGATCGTAATAACTACAACACTGGAGGCCAATCGAATGCTTCTAAACAGCCTCATGCTTCAAACACAGAAGATAAGATTAAGGGTAAATTCTTCCCTACTAAAGTTGGTATGGGACATGCCGATGATATGATGGGTCCAGAACTTGGATGTGCTTATGCTTTAAAAGATGTAGGTACAGAAGAAAGACCAATCTATTTTGTTAAGATGTGTTCTTCAGGGAGTGGATTTGCTCAAAGTGATAAATCTGCAGAAGAAAAGAACTGGGAAGTTAAAGACGCAGACGGGAATGCCGTTGAGCATAATCTTTATGTAGATTTCTTAAAACCATTTTTACAAAATAATTTAGATTTAATTGAAGCAGAAACAGGAGAGAAACCTGTTATTAAAGGATGGTTATGGCATCAAGGTGAATCTGACGGTGGAGAAGAAGCAAAAAGAAATGCATACGCTCGTAGATTATCAGATTTATTAGATGCATTTAGAACCGACTTTGCTTCATATGCTGATGATGAAGATGGCAAAAACATTGCTTTTATTGATGGCATGCCATATGAAGGTGGAACAATGTTAGCAGGAGCTGCTGATGCTAAAGCTTTAAATGAAATTAAATTAGCAGAAGCAAAAGAAGAAAATAATAGGTACATTGTTGATAACTACGCTAATGATGAACATATTGATGCTAATTTATTAACAGTATCTGGTAATGGTTCGACAGGAGGCGTTCATTATAATACTAAAGATTGCTTTAGATTAGGAATGGCATACGGTAAAGTTATTCTTGATAAAATATTGAATGACTAATTGATTGTGAAAGAATTAAACGCCCCTAGTTCTATAATAAAGGGCGTTTTTCTATGCATAAAATTAAACAAAAAACTATTGAAATAATAATCTATTATTGGTATATTCATTAAGCAAACTTACTTTGGATATTAGATATCTAAGGCGGAAGGAGAAACATTTATGAAAAAAGGAATTCATCCAGAATACCATCGTTGCACAGTGACTTGCATCTCATGTGGTAACACATTCGAAACAGGTTCAACATTAAAAGAAATTAAAGTTGATACATGTGCTAACTGCCATCCATTCTACACAGGTAAACAAAGATTTGTTCAATCAGATGGCCGTGTCGATAAATTCAATCGTAAATACGGTATTAAAGAAGGTAAATAAGTTAGATCAAATAAGGTGCCATTCGGTACCTTTTTCTTTATCTAAATTTATTGATTTTTGCACTAATCGTGTTATTATCAAAAAGGATTGATATTAGGGGGTATAAATAATATGAAAATATCAAGAATTGCACTACCTTTGGTGTGTTTATGTACTTTAGCTTCTTGTGGCACTAAAACTACATTAGAAGAATTTATGGAAGAAGCTAAAAAAGTAGAAAAGCATACTTACAAAAAAATAACTATTGAATATTTATCTGAAAAGAATGATTCAATCGAGGAAGCAACAGTTGTCTATAATTTAGAAAATGACAAATATGTACCTACAGAAAAGAATAGTTACTCAAATAGTTTGATAGCTTATGCTCAACAAAGCATAGCGCTTGTTGCTTTTTATGATGATGGCTATTTTAAAAATTATGAAGATGATGCAAAATCGATTGATGATGATGCAAAAGTCGAAAGTGACATTTGTTATTACATTAATTCCTTTAAAGTAGTAGGTACATTCAGAGCAAGTGTTAATAACGAAAATATTACATTAAAAAGAACAATAGATTTTGAACAAGAATATGATAAATATGGTTATTTAACTTTCTATGAGTCAACTACTAATTATACTTATAGCAAAAAGTCTGATAATAATAAAACTTCAGAAAAAACCAAGTCTCATACAAAAATATCTATTACTTATAAAGATTAAAAATAGTGGGTCTCTTATAGAGACTCTTTTATCATCTTAATAATTGAAATATAGTTTTATTATGTTAAAATTATATTCCATCATTTATGATGGTATGTTTATTAAGAAGGTAGAAAAAATGAAAAAGAAGATATTCACAACAGAATTTATTACTAAAGTAGGCATATTAGCTGCTATTGAAACAGTTTTAGCTACCGTTGGTACATTAATTAAAATTGGCCCAGCTAGTATCAACTTAGCTCTTGTTCCAATTGCTTTTGGCGCAATTATGTTTGGTCCGTTATGTGGTGGCTTATTAGGTTTACTTAACGGTGCAATTATTTTAGCAGATCCAAGTACACAAGCAATTTTCATGAATACTGATATGTTTGGTCCATGGTGTATCTTTGGAACAATCTTAGTTTGCTTATTAAAATGTACTGCTGCAGGAGTAGCTTCTGGATTTATATATAAGTTATTAATGAAACACGATATTGTCGCAATTACATCTGCGTCATTTATTGTCCCTATTGTTAATACTGGTTTATTTGTAGTTGGTGCATGTATTTTCTTTAATCCTGCATTAGAAGGATTATTAGCATCCGTATTTTCGTTTAACTTCTTAATCGAAATAGGTATTACTGCTTTATTAACACCTGCTATCATTAGATTAATTCATGTAATGCAATCTAAATCAAATGTTAGTGCTACAGTAGTAGAAGAGGAACCAAATGAAGAAAAATAGATTACTTTTACTCGTTTTATTACCTTTAATTAGTGGCTGTTCTTGTTCTGCTTTAAGTACTGCAACTTTTAAATGGGATGAATATAGAAATGATGATGTTGCTATATTTTTAGAAAGCAGCAAATTTAAAAACTATAAATTAGAAGATTTTTCTAGTTTAAATTCAAAATTAGAGAAAGTTAAAAAAATAGTAACAGATAAAGGTAGTGTTTCTTCTTTTGTTGCTAGTTATAACGTTATTAATGCTTCTTTAATTAAACTTATGGATTCTTATAAGATTGCTAATACTAAATTCTACGCTACTAATAGTGCAGAGTATCAAGAAAAAGCAGGTAACTATTATTCTACTTTTGTTAATACTAGAAAGTTTTTAGTTAATCTTGAAGAAGATATCTATTATTCCTCTAACGATATTAAAGAAGCATATTTTGGTAATCTAACTGATGAAGCTATTCAAAAAAGATTGCAAGAGAATCAAGAAGATAGTATTGCATCAGATTATGACGTTATCTTCAGTCAATATAAAGATGAAGGGAATCAGCTTTATCTAAAGTATACAAAAGATGGAAATAAATCTTATTTCTTAGATAAAGGATTTGATTATTTCTTACGTTATATTAATAAAGCTAATGAATTAGTAGATCAGCTTTCTTCTAATAATTACTTAGATTATGCTTATGTAAGCGATTATAGTAGAGATTATAAATTTGGTGACACTCTTCCATTTATTAATTATGTAAAACAATATTTTGTTCCTATTGTTAAGAATAAAAAATCACTCAATCAACCAACTAATGTAGATTCTCAATTATTGAAAGTGATTAGTTCTTATAATTTCTGCCATAATGGCGCAGATATGTGTGATTTATTTGCAAGTTATTCAGAAGATATCGGAGGAAGATATTTAGATGCTTACAACGAAGCTTTTAAATCTGGATATTATTGTTTCAGTAATAACGCGGATTCTATGGGCACTGCATATGAATGGAATCTTAACGGTGTTAATGATGGTATTTTATTCTTCTCAAGAAGATATCAAGATGTATTAAGTGTTATTCATGAATTTGGACATTACTATTCTTGTATTAAAGGCGGTAGAAAAGCGGATGCTTATGATTTACAAGAAACCTATTCACAAAGTAATGAATTCACTTTCTGTAAATATTTATTAGAAAAGAAAGCAGAAGATGAGAAAGCTTCTACATATAATTTCTATGTAGATAATAAGATTTATGGTTCAGTACAGCAAATCATTAACGAAGCTGTTATTACTGAGATTGAAAATTTTGCTTATACTACCCCAAATTTAACAAAAGAATCTTTGATTGAAGGGGTTAATGATATTCTCGCTACATATGACGGAGCTGCTAGTGATACATACTATATGGCTGCTTGTCTAACTTCACCTTGTTATTATGTTTCATACGCTACTAGTTTAATGGAAGCATTACAGTTTGCTGCATTACCATCATTTGATGTTGCTAAAGGCCAATATGTTAATTTATGTGAAGCTGCTAGAGGAAATAGCATTGTTGAAACATGGAAAAAAGCAGGATTAACTTCTCCATTTGAAGAAAAAACATTCCAAACATTATCGAATATGTTCTTGGAAATCGCTAATAAATACTAATCACTTTAATTTTTATACAATAAAACTAAGATGGCTCCAAAAAATTCAGGTGGTTTATTTTTCTTATTAGCCTTTGGGCTTTATGCATTCTTTTTCTATTATTATGTTCCTTTTGCCACCTATTGGATTCTTAATGACGTTAGCTAGGTTTAAGCAAAAAAGAATGATGAACGAAAGAGGATATGGTTATGTTTTTGATGGCTTTATCTGTTTTTATGTCGATATTTATTCTTTATTCTTTAATTAATTGTAAATAATCTTAGTTTAATTATGACCGGTTGTTGCAAATAAAAAGCGGCCAATTTGGCCTCTTTTCTATTTTCAATGCGGCCAATAGATCTAATTAATTTACTTTTACTTCTTCATCACCCGTTGGGTGAACAAAAGCGTAACCAATATTTACTAAGTGGTCAGCGACTCTTTCTAATTCACTTAAAAACGTTGAATAGAAAGGTGAAAGTTCTATGTGACATTTCTTATTCGTGATACGTTCAAAATGCTTGTCAGAGAGCGTTAATTTAAGTTTATCTGTTTGATCTTCTAAATCATGTAAGTGTTGAAGGTTTTCGAACTTATTTGTTTCTAGGTTTGTAATAACAATATTAAACATTTCTTCAATAACAGTAGTCATTTCTTCAAATTCTTTTTTAGCGTTATCAGAGAATTTTAAATCATCAGAAGACATCTTCTCTGCTTTTTCATGGAAGTTAACCGCATGGTCGCCAATTCTTTCGATATCATTAACCATATGGAAATAAGAACCAATACTTGATTCATCTTTTAATGTAACTTTATTCGATAATTGGATTAAGTAGTCAGTAACTCTGTTGTTAATATAGTCAATCGCGTCTTCTCTATCTTCTAATTCTTTAGATGCTTCAAAGTTTTGATTAACGATTTGATCATAACCTAATTTATAGTTGATGAAAGACTCTTTTAACATGTTAGTGACTTCTTTTCTAACCATTTCAAGAGCAACTGCTGGAGTATTTAACAATCTATCATCGATAAAATGAATAGCTTTTTTCTTTGCTTCAGCATCTTTGTCTTTTATAAGTTTTTCAAATAGTTTGATTATAGGTCTTAAGAAAGGCGCAACAATAAGCATAAAGATGATGTTATATAAAACTAAGAACATTGCTAAGCCAAATTGAAGTGTACCAAACGCTGAAGTAAAGAAACGAACAAATGGTTCTTCAAATATTAGTACAATTATTGTTCCGATAATTGCACATATTAATCTATCTGCAAAAGCAATCGCTATAGTGCGTTTAACGTTTGTGTTACCACCAATACCAGCTAAAACCGTAGTTATTATTGTTCCGACAGTAGCACCAAGAACTAAATAAAAACCAGAAGTTAATCCGATTGCGTGTTGTCCGACCATGACAATTACAATACCTGCAGTAGCAGATGAAGATTGGACTAATGCAGTGAATATTGTACCTATTATTAACAATAAAAATGGATTTTTTACAATTTCAAAAAGAGATTCAACTTGTTTGGTTAATTCACCACCATCTGGGAATGCGCCTTTCATTAAATCTAGACCAACAAATAAAACTCCTAGTCCAGCAAGTATTTCGCCGATATTTTTTACTTGCTCTTTTTTAATGAACATCAAGACGACACCTACTACTGTAACAAGGAGTAAGTATTTAGAAATATTCAAAGACGATAAAGAAACTAATAAACCAGTAGCTGTGGTGCCTAAATAAGCACCGAGAATAACTGAGACACCTTGGAATACGGTCATAACTCCGGCTGAAATAAAACCGATAGTCATGACGCTTGTTGCAGCGCTACTTTGCACTAATGCTGTAGCAGCAGCTCCAATGCCCATTCCAATGAAACGATTATTTTCTGTTTTCTTGAAGAGACGTTTAACGCTTTTACCTGTAGACTTTTTAAGACCACCTGACATTAAATTCATTCCAACAAGGAAAGTAGCTGCGCCAACTAATAGTGTGATAATACTAGTAATAATCTCTTCAATCATGTCTCTTATATTTTTGAATATAATATTTAAAATTTCAAGATGGTTATTCTAATTCGAATGCACCTGTATAGAGTTGATAGTAAGTACCTTTTTGTTCAATAAGGCTATTATGATTACCTTTTTCAATGACGTTACCTTTATCTAGTACTAAGATAACATCAGAGTTTTGAACTGTTGACAATCTATGTGCGATAACAAATACTGTTCTACCATGCATAATCTTATCCATGCCTTCTTGGACAAGTTTTTCTGTTCTAGTATCGATAGAGGATGTAGCTTCATCAAGGATCATAACTGGAGCATCTGCGACAGCTGCTCTTGCAATAGATAATAATTGTCTTTGTCCTTGAGATAGATTAGCACCGTCACCAGTAAGCATTGTATTAAACCCTTCAGGTAATCTAGTGATGAAGTCATAAGCATTAGCAATTTTAGCTGCTTCATATACTTCTTCATCAGTAGCGTCTAACTTACCGTATCTGATATTTTCCATAACTGTACCAGTGAATAAGTTGGTGTCTTGTAAGACAATACCTAAAGAACGTCTTAAATCAGCTTTTTTAATTTTATTAATATTAATTCCGTCATATCTAACTTTGCCGTCTTTAATGTCATAGAATCTATTAATTAAGTTAGTGATAGTGGTTTTACCTGCACCAGTAGCCCCTACTAATGCGACTTGTTGACCTGGGTGAGCATATACAGATACATCATTTAGAACAATCTTCTTTCCATCATATGAGAAATCAACTTGATCTAAAATGATATCGCCTTTAAGTTCGGTATATGTAACTGTCTCATCTGCTTTATGTGGATGTTTCCAAGCATATTTACCAGTTTTCTTATCTGATTCAGTAATATTACCTTTTTCATCTATATTGCAGTTAACTAATGTAACATAACCATCATCTGCTTCAGCTTGTTCATCCATAATATCGAAACATCTAGAAGCACCTGCCATAGACATAACAATGAATGTAACGTGTTGAGAGAGTTGAGCAACGTTATTAGTGAACATTCTACACATCATTAATGAAGTGGTGACCATCGATAAGAATGCATCTAAACTTGTTTCTGAATTACCCATTTCTTTAAATCCTGTAATAGTTAAGTTCTTAAAATCAGGTAAAACTAACAATAAACAACATACAACTGCTGCTAAAACATACATGAAGTTACCAATGTTACCATTAATAGGCATTGTGATATTACCTTTCATGTTAGCTTCAGTTTGATACTGTCTTAATTCTTCGTTAATCTTTTCAAATTGTTCGATAGATTCTTCTTCGTGAGTGAATACTTTAATAACTTTAAGACCGTTAATACTTTCTTGAATATTACCTTCGACAACACCTACTTGTCTTTGAGCTTTAATGAAGTATTTAGCAGATATCCCACCAATTACTTTAGTATTTAAAGACATAGCGATTGTACAAAGCACAACAATAAGTGTTATCCAAATAGAGTTAACAATTAATAAAGCAAGACAGAATAAGACTGATAATGTAGTTCTCAAGAATTCTGGAATTGTTTGAGAGATAAACTGTCTAATAGTATCGATATCGTTGGTGTAAAGGGACATAATGTCACCTTTTTTGTGTGTATCGAAGTATTTAACAGGTAAATCTTCCATATGGTTAAACATAGCTTTTCTAAAATCATTTAAGAACTCATGGGTAGTGAGAGCCATTGTTCTATTCCAACCCCATGTAGCGATGATGCCTATAACGTACATAACACCCATGATAATAAGGAGTATTGTAGCGTTAGTGGCTAAGTGGAAAGTACCACCCATTGCATCAGCTTCGATTCTAGCGGATATGTCAAATGGATTTACCTTAGTTTCAATAGCTCTAGTAACAATACCTGTAACTAATCCAACGAAAATAGATGAACATAAGTTGCCAATGACGTTGAAGACAACACAAATACCAGAGAAGATTAGTCTTCCAGGATATCTTTTAAATAATTGTTTGAGTAAACGATTAATAGTGCCTTTTTTAGCACGACCTCTAATTTTTACTGGTGGCATTATTGTTCACCTCCAACTTTATTTTGTGTATAGTACACTTCTTGATAAATCTTATTATTCTTAATTAATTCTTCGTGAGTTCCGATAGCATCGATTCTACCGTCATTCATAACTACAATTTGATCAGCATCTTCAATAGAAGAGATTCTTTGAGCGATAACAATTTTTGTCATATTAGGCAAATCTTCTTTAAGTGCTTTACGAATTAATTTATCTGTTTTTGTATCAACAGCGGATGTTGAGTCATCTAAAATAAGAATTTTTGGTTTTTTAAGTAGTGCTCTAGCGATACATAATCTTTGTTTTTGACCACCAGAGAAGTTAGCACCACCTTGTTCAACTACTCTATTTAATCCATCAGGGGAATTCTTAATAATTTCAAGAGCTTGTGCGTGCTCAAGAGCTTTTAACATCTCTTCTTCACTAGCTTCTTTATCACCCCATTGGAGGTTGCTTGCGATAGTGCCAGAGAATAAAACATTCTTTTGCAAAACTACCGAAACATTATCTCTAAGAGTTTTTAAATCATAATCTCTAACGTCAATTCCTCCTACTTTAACATCGCCATCAGTAACGTCATAAAGTCTAGAAATTAAGTTAACAACGCTAGTTTTACCACTTCCAGTAGATCCTAAAATACCTACAAATTGACCAGATTTAATATGAAAATCAATATCTTCGAGTGTATTTTTCTCTGCGTTTTCAAAGTATTTGAAGTCGACTTTATCAAAGTCAATAGACCCATCTTTAACATCCATGATTGGATCGTCTGGATTAACAATAGTAGGTTCTTCTTCTAATACTTCAGAAACACGCTTAATTGATTCTAATGACATGAACATCATTACAAGAATCATAGAAAGGAACATTAAACTAGATAAGATTTGGATGCCATATGTTAATAATGCGGACATTTGTCCAATAGATAAGGAATTATAAACAATGTTAACTACTTCCTTTCCATTTTCGTCTATAACAGTGGTTGGGTATGAGTTAGCAAAAATAATAGAACTACCAATTGATAAGACTAAGATATTACTTAAATGAATCATGGTGTTCATCAATGGGTTATTTAAAGCAATTATTTTTTCTGCTCTAACAAAGTCTAAAGTCATTGAGTCACTAGCAGCGTCAAACTTTTGTTTTTCAAAGTCTTCTCTAACATATGCTTTAACAACTCTAATTCCAGAAACGTTTTCTTGAACTGATTCATTGACCTTATCATAACGTTTGAAAACACGAATAAATATTCCAATGGCAAATTTACCAATAAGCGCTAAGCCAATAGCAACTAGTGGTATTAATCCAACAAATATTAATACCATGCCTCCACCAGTGACAGAGGCCATAATGACTGAGAATATTAACATTAAAGGCACTCTAACAACAATACGTATAAGCATCTGAAATGATTGCTGTACGTTATTAATGTCAGTTGTCATTCTAGTAATTAATGATGAAGATGAGAACTTATCGATATTTGCAAATGAGAATGATTGAATCTTTTTATAGTAGTCATTTCTTAAATTAGCTGCTAAACCAACAGATGCTTTAGCGCCTGTAATACCACCCATAATTCCACAAAATAGAGATATAGCGGCTAATCCTATTAATAAAACAATTAACCAAACAACAGATAAGCCCATGTTATTAAATGAGCCATCTAACATATCAGCTGGTTTTTTAAGCAAGATGATTGTGTCTACGAATTTGGAAATGAAAAACGGAAGACAGCATTCAATACCTGCTTCAATAATCATGAATATAGGAGTGATAAGTGCATACTTTTTATATTCTCTAATTGAGCTAAGAATTAGTTTTATCTTTTTCCACATACGACTTCCTCCTTTTCTACGTTTTTAGTCATTCTTTCTAGATAATTCATAACGTTATCTATTTCTTCTTTATTAAACCCTTTAAAAAGCTTATCTATAACTTTTATTCTACTCGCTAAGATATCATCAACAATTGATTTACCCTTATCTGTCGGGATTAACGAACAACAAGTTTTGTTTCTTATTCTTTCGATAAGCCCATTCTTAATCATTCTTGTAACGAGTTCAGATACAGTTGATTTAGACAATAGGAATATTTTTTCAATATCAGATTGATGCACTTCTTTATTTTCTAGTTTTTGTCCGTTTATATAAAACAAAACACGGCCTTGACCACAGGTCAGTCCATGTTTAGTTAATTTATCATCAAAATCTAATCTTAAACACTTACTTAAGTGTCTTATTTGTGTAAGTATGTCTGCATCCAACTTCAAATTATTCATAGCAATAATTATGGAGTTCGGATACGAACTTGTCAATTAAAATAAATCATTTATTTTCACTCTGCTTTGCTTGGATATTATTTTGCATTCTAACAATCATATATGAGAAGAATGCGAATAAGCCAATAAAGAGTATACCTAAAGGTATTTCAAAAGCAGGGCTTAATGATTGGTTGATACCTTCAATAGTAGTGCCACCCCAAACAGTATAGTATTGCCAAATTTGATAATTAAGGAATAAGACAAAGAAGCTACCAATAATAAAACCTATGATAGCGAAATATGTTGTATTATGGTGCTTTTCTAATAACTTAGTCATTATCTTGCTAACAAAAACAACACCCACTAAACAACCAATACCAAATACTAAAACCATAACTGCTAATGCACCAGTATTGCCAAATTCACCTTTAAATATTTCTTTTCCCCAATTTGTAGCGGAATCAATGAGTGGTCTATAAAAACCCAATACCAATAAGATAAGCGATCCAGAAAAACCTGGAACAGTTAAAGCAACGGAAGCTAAGATTCCTACAAAAAATAGGACGATTATAATCCACCAATTGCCAAAGAAACTTGAACTATTTACAAAGTACTTATCAAAACTGACTCCGTTATTGCCTAGAATAATTGATAGAATGCCTAACGCTAGAACAATTAGGCCTCCAATAATGGCTATTAAGACATATTTTTTTGTTAAAGCGACACCTTTTACTTCTTGAAGTATGCTAGGGAAGCTACCAATTAGGAATCCAGCAAATAAACAAATAAGTAAAAACATAACGTGTTCAAATGCCCAATGAAAAGCAATTATGCAAAGTATAACTGCTAGTCCTACACCTAATAAAATAGGGAATAGCGTAATAAGTGACTTTTTAACGTGTTTAGTAAATCCATCTACTGCATTAATAATAGCTTCATATACTCTAAAAATAAGAGCAACAGCAGCACCAGATACTCCTGGAATAGCCGCTCCAGCACCTATTCCTAGACCTGCAAGAAATCTACCTAACCACGATTTTTCTTTCTTCATAGCCAGAATATAATAACAATTTAAAACATCTCTTTACAATAAAACCGGGAAAAAGTGGATAGCGTTTCATAAAGGTAGGTCATAGTTCTACCTGCTATTCTGTCCAAATTATCTTACCATCAAACCCATTTTGTATTCTATCGAAGAATTTTTTCATAGCGTACGGCATTCCTTCGGTGTTAACAATTGGTGTTGCTA
>JAILIF010000032.1 GCA_024695405.1 Bacilli bacterium | reverse complement strand
CTAATCGCTAATTCAATATCAGCGATAGTTTTCTTATCTAGTGCAAAAGCACTAAATAACATACCTTCAGTAATTCCTCTGTATGAATTACATAAGGAATTGAACGATACTAAGATATCCTTCAATAAATTCACACGATGATTTTCTACTATTATCTTTAGTAAAGAGATAATATCTTGTTCAACACCAACAAATGTTTTTTCAATAATCTCATGGATTTCTTTTATACTTAGGAATTTAGAATTAAGCACATCGAAAAATTCCTCATTCTCTTCAAAAGAATTAAGGACAAATCGAGTTTGTTCTTGATAAAGATCTAGTTGGTTATTTTCAAGAGCAAGTTCGTATAAGGCGTTAGCGTATTTACTTGCAATCTCATTCATAACTATTTATCCAAACTATTAATGAAATTACGAGCAAGATTCTCGTTATCACTCTTATCAACTTCTCTACCTAAAATCTCTTCAGAAGCACATAAAGCAACATCCACCATTTCATCATGGATGTCTTTTAAAGATTGAGTTTTGGCTTCTTTAATTTCCTCTTCAGCAGCTTTCTTCATTCTAGAAATCTCATTACGAGTTTCTTCTTTCATTTCTTCAGCTTCTTTAATAGCTCTTTGATTTGCAGATTCAATGATTTCACTAGCAGTCTTTTTTGAATCAACAATCATTTGTTCGCTTTTAACAGCGTTTTCTCTAGCTATTCTTTTATCTTCTTCTGCATCTTTAACTTCTTTTTCAATATAGTCAGAACGAGCGTTTAAAAGCTTTTTGATTGGCTTATAAGCAAAGACAAAGATGATAACAAGAAGGAGAACTAAAGAAATAAATTGAATGAGAAAAGCAAACCAGTTTGGAATTAATTTTTCTCCAATACTAGATATCTCATCAGCTAAGTCAAAAAATGAATAAATTGTTGGCATTTAATTCTCCTATTAGTTACCACCGAGGAATAAAATAAGAATTGAAACTAACAATGAGTAAATAGCAGTAGTTTCAACTAAAGCACATGCTAAGATCATGAATGAACGGATTTTAGGTAATGCATCTGGGTTTCTGGAAATTCCATCAACAGCACGAGCACAAACTAAACCTTCACCAATAGCACTAGGCATAACACCTAAAATAGCAATTGCAGCACCGAGTTCTTTCATTAGATTGTCTCTCCTTTCTCTGAAATTTTAACATCAATCTCTTCTGGTAATTCTTGACCAATAAAGATTGTTGATAACGATATAAATACAACGGTCTGGATAAGCCCAGAGAATAAATCGAAATATGCATGGAATGGCGCGGTTAATATTGGATTTAAGATTAAAGAGCCAACATTGTAGCCATTAATTGGGGCAATAGGAATAATTAGATTTGCTAATTGATCTATAAAATAAGAAATAATAGTCATTAAAGTAAAACCAGCGACAGCGTTACCAAACATACGAAGAGTAAGTGACAACAAAGGCGCCCACATAGAAATTAAGTTAATTGGTAAGAATACCGGAAATGGATCTACATATCTTTTGAAGTAACCAAGTTTAGTATGTTTCATGCTTGTAACGTGAATCATACCAAAAGTAAGCATACCTAAAGATAAAGGAATAGCCATATATGTGACCGGAGAAGGTAATCCACATAAGCCAAAGATAAATGAAATGAATAAGTAAGTGGCAACACCCATTACCATTCCACCCATTCCTTTGATTCTATTTCCTATTAATCCTTCAACAAATCCATCAAAAAATCTAACACCAATAATTGCAATTAATAATAATCCTTTAGGTTTTTTAAGTGGGTCTTGGAAATGTGCTTGAATGCCTATGATAATTGCTAAAATTGCAATGATAAGCATTACAAGCAAAGAAGACCAGACTTCGCCTGGAATTGTAGGAGTTAAAAATTGCTTGCCTAAATCTAAACCTACTCGCATTTTTTACTCCCAAAATAAATGATTGCGTATACAATTGTTGTATATAAATAAACGCCTAAGAAACCTAAGGCCGCTAATCCAACTGTTTTAAATGTTTCCTCATCTGCAACAAAATGTAAAATCATTATTAATGCGCCAAGTACTACTAAGAAAAAAGAAGTACCAAACATAACTAACATTGTGTATTTCATTTTCTTACTATCGTCACAAGTTAAATAAGTGATCTTATCTTGGAGTATATAAGAAAATCCACTAATGCCTGAACCAATAATAATTCCGAATGTAATGACTAATGGAAGGACTTTTAAAATACCAAGCACTAAGAAAATAGCAGCAATAAAAGCACCAGAGGCCATTGTAACAATTGCTGTTTTCATATAGACGCTTAATTCTTTAAAACCTTTTTTCATAGAAAAATCTTTCTTAGTCCTGCTGTATTATAGAATATTTTAATAGATTAAAAAAGCAATAATGAAATAATTGGATTTTATTGAAAATTATTTGCGCACATATACGTAATAATGTAGAATAGAAAACGGACTTATAAACATAGGAGGACAAAACATGTCATTTAATGTTATTTTTGACAAACAAACAAAAAAGTATGATTCCCCTGTATTAGTTAAAGATATTATCGGTGATAACAGGGATTATGTTTGTGCATACGTCAACAAAAGAGTTAGAGAATTAACATATAAAGTTGATAAGGATGTTGAAATCGTACCAATTACTTTAGCAGAGAGGGATGCTAAACCAATTTATGAAGCTTCATTAAGATTTTTAGTCGCAATGGCTTTCCATAATGTATATCCATATTTAAATATCCGTTTCTCTTATAACGTTTCAAGAAGTATCTTCGTACAAATCTTGAACGAAGGTATCGCTAGTAACGGTGCTATGGTAAAAGAGCTTAATAAGGAAATGCAAAGATTAGTAGATCTTGATTTACCTCTTGAAAGAAGTATTGTTTCAAAAGAAGAAGCTTACAAAATCTTTACTGAAGATGGATATGAAGATAAAGCAGAAATCTTAAAATACAGACCAGAAAAAACTGCTCATATCTATACTTGTGATAACTATAGAAACTATATGTATTCAAGAATGGTTCCATCAACTGGATACATCAAGAAATTTAGAATCATGTTCTACTATCCAGGACTTATCATTCAATATCCACGTCCTGAAATGAAAGGTGAAATTCCAGAATTCGAAGACGCACCAACATTTGGTAGAACTTTAAAGAGAGCTCATCAATGGGCTACTGCTACTGGTTGTGACACTATCGTTGGTATCAACCATAGAATTGAACATGATGGAGATATTGACTTCATCACACTCTGTGAACAAAAACATAATCGTCAATTATGTGAATTAGGACAAATGATTGAAGATGATAAAGAATCAATTAGATTAATTTGTATCGCTGGTCCTTCTTCATCTGGTAAAACAACATTCGCTAATAGATTAAGAATCGAACTTCTTTCTAGAGGTATCGAACCAATTAGAATCTCTTTAGATGATTATTATCGTAATAGAGGAGACTATCCAATTGATGAAGATGGTAAACCAGATTTAGAAAGCATTGATGCTCTTGATATTGACCTCTTCAACCAAAATATGGCAGACCTTATTTCTGGCGAAGAAGTTAGACTTCCAAAATTCAATTTCAAGACTGGTAAACGTGAAGAAGGTAGGTTATTAAAAGTTCCACTTGATCAACCAATTATTATCGAAGGAATTCATGCGTTAAACGATAAAATGACTAAATTAATCCCTTCTCACCAAAAATTCAAAATCTTCATTGCGCCTCAAGCGCAGGTTAATATCGATAACCACAATCCACTATCACTTACTGACTTAAGATTATTAAGAAGAATCGTTCGTGACTATCAATTCAGAAGCGCAAGTGCAGTCGACACATTATCTATGTGGCCAAGCGTTCGTAAAGGCGAATTCAAATGGATTTACGGAACACAAGAAGGTGCTAACTATGTATTCAATAGTTTCTCAAGTTATGAATTAAGCGTTATGAAAAAATACGCTCTTCCACTACTTGAAAAGATTGATCCAGAAAGCGAACACTTCCCAGTTGCTGAACGTTTAATCCGTATGTTAAAGTTCTTCGACGATATTCCTGATAAATGGGTACCATGTAATTCAATCATCAGAGAATTCATTGGTGGATCTTGTTACCAAGAAGATTAGCAAACAAAAAAGAGTTTCAAATTTTGGATTGGAACTCTTTTTTAATACACGTTTTTTACAACAGTCTTATAACATTTTCCTATAACATCATCTTCGGTTATTTTTTTAAGCCATTCAAAGTTGTTAAGCATGAATTGAAAAAATAAATCCAAAGATTCAGCCTTTCCGACTGTATTTTTAATTGATAAAAGTGCGTTATTTTTTTCCTGATCTTTAAACTCAATTTGATCAAAAGCAAAATTTAATTCGTTAGATTCGCAAACATTTTTCATATATTGAGCCTGATAATCATATTCATAAGTAAGAATAACAAATATCACGCCATCTTTTTTAAAAGATTCTTCGCCTGGAAACCAACTATATTCAAATCCATTGTTCTCAAGAATTTTTTTATTCTTTCTAATTACTTCATATACATCAGAAGATATTTTCTTTGAAGGCTCGTATTTTATTAGAAGATTTGGGAAATCGTACGCAAAACAATCTTTATTCTCGATAATACTACGAAATAATGTCTCAGTAATATTAGCAGAATGCACCTTTTTAACTTCACAATCATTTATTGATTCCGAAGATCCATCTGTCATTATCAACAAACCAAAATCTTTTAAATTATTTGTTATAAAAATTTTAAATATTTCATTAAAAAAGCGAAATCGCTTAGAGAAAATAATTTTGCCAGATTCTGCTTTGATGTTAAAAATGTTTGAAGTAGTTAAAAATTCACTATTTAATTGGATAAAATCATCAGACACAATGAAATACATTGTCGGATTAAGTTCTTTGACTATTTCATCACAATAACCAAAAAAGTTAAAGGAGACACCTAGATCCTTTTTTAAACAATATTTAACTATCTTACGAGATATTGAGTTCATACCTTCGTAATTTATATTGTCTTTTACATAAAATAAAACAACATTACTCATAAGTTTTTGAAATGTCTCCTTAATAAAACCTTTTTATTTTAAGCCTTGTTTTTTTGTTTAATTATCTGGAAAGCAATACTTTCTCTTTTGTGAATAGATACCAATTGAGCATAGTACAAGTTTCTCATTCCAATATATTGTTTAACTTGGTCTTCACTAACTCTACGTACA
>JAILIF010000023.1 GCA_024695405.1 Bacilli bacterium | reverse complement strand
TAGAAATCTTAGTCTCAAAATGAAGAGAAATAATAATAGATATAAAAGATAAAATAAATAATATCGCCACTATTAACGCAAAGACATTTGAGTAAGTTATTTTAATTTTGTCTGTGTTAAAGAAAGCAAAATTATAAAAGCTAATAGTATCTGTGTATTCATATGTTTTGACGACTCCATAATTAGTTACAACAAATAAATCTGGATAACTAAGATTTACAAATTCGAAAAGTAATACTCCAAAAGATATTTTACCTAGTAGATTAGTTCTTCCTGTATTGACTATTTGTATAATAATCAAAGGAATAAAAATAAATGCTGTTGTATAAAACATATAAGTAATACTTAACATTAGAATGAATATATTACTTATGGACATTACTTTTTTAGCCACGACTAAATCTTTGAATAACGTGGTTATTGAAGAAATAAATGAAGCTAGTAAAGCAACCAAGAACAAAATTCCAATAATTCCAGAAAAATTTAAAAAGGTCAATCCATTAGCAAATTCCCCTTTTTCTGATTCATAAACAAAAGAAGTAAGAGCGCACATTAAAGAAATAATTGGCACCACTAACCTTTTAGATTCTAAAAAACTTAATTCTTTAATATAAAAACTACAAATCACTAAAGAAAAATATAAAGCGAATAATATCCAAGGAACAGCTGTTGCATTTGTACCAACTAGAATAATCGACAATAGAATACAAATAGATATAACTAAATTTAGAACATTTAATGTGGTTCCAATTCCTTTTAAATTAAAAATCATTACAAAGATAGATGCGATTATTGTAAGGATAATAAATATAAAAGCAAATAAACCCATTATATTAATAAAAGGAGAATAAGTTGCACTTTCTAATTTAAAGAATGCAACATCGTAATAATTAAATTTTGCAGTTGCATCTACGCCAGCAGTAGAAATATCTACAGAAAAACTATTAACAAAGAATAATCCTATAGATAGCAATCCTAGAATAATAGTAATAATTGGTAGTAAAAACCTTTTAAGTTCAAGCGGTTTCTTTTCTTTAACTTCTACTAACTCATCATTCTCATCGTTTAAAAGATAATCAATAGAACATTTGAATAGTTTCGCTAAAGTGATTAACTTATCTGTTTCAGGAAAAGCAATATCACTTTCCCATCTAGACACAGATTGACGCGATACACTAAGAATATCCGCTAGATCTTCTTGAGTATATCCTCTATCTTTCCTTAATTTCTGTATTTTTTCCCCACAAGTCATATATCATGCCTCAACTTTCGAGATGATTATAAATTTTAAACCAGTTTACACACCACCAACTTCAAGGTTATTTATGTAAACTTTAGAGTGCATTTTGCTTTTTTTAATAAAGCGTTTATAAAATACAACAACTTTTCATGTAAAAATAGCAAAAAACATAAATAATTTGTTTTTCAATATTGACACTTATAAAAATAGGAATATTATATAATCTTCCTAGTTAGGATACCTAACGTCCCAGGCATGACGTTAAAAGGCTATAGAAAGAGGTATTCTAGTTATGAAAAAGTACATCTTAGAAGCAATCGTTAATGGTGAATATGTAAGAATCAAAAAAGTATTCTCATCTAGAAGAGACGCTATGGACTATGTATTCCGCTATTACGACAATCATTATGTAGCTAATGTAAGTATTAATGAAGAATACTGCATTAATGGCAATAAACATGACATCGCTTATGTTTATGACAACTACAACCGCTTCAGAATTGCCAGAGCGTAATTCTCTTCGAAATTAATAAGCCACCTACACACTAGTAAGGTGGCTTTTAAATTAACTTCCAGGATCTGTTTTAGAAATAAATCCAGGTCTCACACAATATAAAAAACATTTTATTAATATCAACCTGTACATAGGCGCAATTTAAAACAACTTTATTTGATATTCTTTAAATATTTTTGTCAATTTTCCAAAAATCGCCTCTCTATATAAGTAAGGGGGTTTGTAACCTTATGAACCTTGAGAAATTTCTCTCAGTCCCCGCAATCTCTTTCCAAGAAAGGTTGGTAAAGCTAGGTGATAGTAATATTGCTGAAGCTTGTAATCATCGTAGTTCTGTTGTTAATGATACTGGGTAACTGGTAACTAAAAAAAGGTTGGGAAGCATGGCACCCAACCCGTAAACACAACTTTATTATACATGCGAGTTTATAGGAAAGAAAGCACAACCTTCAGTTGAAGGGGACTGCCTTATTTCCTTTTTTAAAATGTTATTCTAATATTTTATATTCACTGTATACACAATTTTGTTGACACGCTTATATTAAAGTCTATATTATAAATATAGTATGGAACTAGAAAAAAATATTAGATGTAACGTTTGTGGAGGAAGTGATATTGAATTCCTTCCTCATAGTCGTATTGGTAGATGTAAAAGTTGTGGAGCGTTATTAACACTTCCTGATTTTGAAGATCATGAGATATTATCCTTATTAAATCAAGCGTACTTGCAAAGAACTACATATAAGTTTGATGAAGCTATCGCAACATATAACTATATTATTGAAAAGAATCCTAATGAAATATCCGCGTATGAAGGATTATTACTTTCTAAATACGGTATCGTATATGAATATGATGAAGAAAAGAAAATAAACGTCCCTACATGTAGAAGATATAATCCTAAAAATGTATTAGAAGATGAAAGTTACATTTCTTATCTTTCATATTGCAAGTCCGAAGAAGAAAAAGATGTATTCCGTCAACAAGCTAATCAAATATCTTACTTACAAAAAGAAATTACTAATCAATTAATAAACGAAAAAGATTATGATGTATTCATTTCTTTTAAAGCTAAAGATGAAAATGGTAAGACTAGTAGAGACGCTGAAATAGCTAGAGAACTTTATGATGTATTAACTGATAAAGGCTTGAAAGTCTTTATGTCAGAAGTCACTTTAAAAAATAGAATCTCTCAAGAATTTGAACCTATCATCTTTAGAGCCCTTCATTCCGCTAGATATTTTATTCTTGTAGGTACTAATAAAGAAAATGTAGATTCTAACTGGGTAAGAAATGAATGGTCAAGATTCATTGATAGAGTTAAAGATCCAACTGATGAAGTCACTATCCACTCTTTCATATGTGTTTATGATGACAACATGGATCCTAACTTATTCCCAAGAATCAATCATAAACAAATTCAATGTGTAGATGCTTCTGACTTATCTTATAAATACAATATCTGCGATTATATATGTAGAGAAGTAGACGCTTCTAATAAAGAAAAACCAGTATTTGCTCAAAAGGGTTCTAAACAATTACTTTGTAAAGAAGAAATTAGTATGACTCGTAGAAAAACTAAATATATTAGTAATAACGATCCTATTAGTCCTGCTAGAAAAGGTAAAGCACTTGCTTTTATTATTCCTTTTATATTTATTGGATTTATTATTGGCGCTTTAGCTATCACTCTTGGCCAATTTATAAGTGTAGAATTAACATCTATTAGAACCTTGTTAATTTCTTTAATAATTGCATTCGCTATTTTAGATGCAGGTTTATTCACACTATTTATCTTAACTTTAATGTCCGATGACTATTATTTGAATATTTCAAAAGAAGAAGTTATTCATGTTTCTTTTGGAATATTCTCTAACAAAATGTCTTTCGGGAATAATTTATTTTATTCTGGAAAGAATAAAGTCATCGAATTTAATTACCAAAATAAATCATACATTATAGAGATAGATGATAAGAATGTTTCTCTATCTACTATAGTTGAGTAAGGAGTAATTATGGGATTATTCAGAAGAGGACTTATTAAAGCTGGTATGATTGTTGGGGGCATTTTCGCTGCAGGTGCCGCTGTTGGTGCTGCCGCAAAAGCCGCATATAAGAAGAAAAGAAATTCTTATAACACTTACGAAAGTAATAAAACTTATGACTATACAAAGCCTAATAATGCAACTGTAAATAATAGCGCCGCTAAGAATGCTTCAACAGTTGATTTAATGAACAAGGAGCATGCTGTATTTAAAAGTGGCCAATCAACTCAAAAGCCTAATTATCAAAGCACGCATAATTCCTCAACTTATGTAAAAACATCTGGCAATACTCAAACAGTATATAGATTAAAACCAGATGATAAGATTAAACAAAAAGAAGTTCAAAAAAGAATTGAAGAGCTTTCTAAACCTCCTATTTCTGCTAATGGTTTAGGAGCAGTTCTTCTATCCTATTTAATTCCATTCATGTTTATCTTTGTTGGTTTATTAGCGGGATATATCATAAATATGCTTGAATTAGGTCAGTTTATTTCTCTATCAATATTCTCTTTTGCATTCTTAATATATTTATCACTATTAACTGGTGCATTTAAATATAAAAAGAATACTAAAAAAACTAGAGAAGAAATGGAAAACATTAGATACAATCTAAACTACTACAAGAAATTAAAAGATAGCACTGTTGATTCTATTAATAATGACTATTCCACTGAAGTAGTTGTCTATCAAACAGCGTTAAGAAATATGGCGAACACATATAACGACTATATCTCTCAATTCTCTAACTTACTCTACACAAAAATCTTCTCAATCGCACAATTCGATTGTGAAGAAAATGTACAACAAGAAAACATCATTCTTACGCGAACTAAATAAATAAGTTCTATATAAATGAAAGCCAGGCATAGGAGATATGTCTGGCTTTTTAGATTTATTACATTAACGATTTTATCGGCAATCTATTTTTACCATTAATCGCTAATCTAAAACCTTTTCAAGAAACACTAGAAAGTAGCATTCATTTAGAGATTAAATCTCATCATGTATTAGTTGGTTTGCGTCTACTATTACAGAAAAGGCTAGAGTTAAATTTAAGCCTTTGTACCTAAAACGTAAACTAAATTCTTCTGACAGCGAGAAACTAATCTCGTAGCGGTAATGTCCACGACCATAAGAGGCCACTAATTTCCATGTTACAAAATCACAAGGAGTGCAATTAACATCATTATATTCACAAATAATTGGATCATCGTGTTCTGGATATTCATTATTTTGTGAATATGCATCTTTTTTAAGATATAAATCTACATAGTATGTAGTGTTACTAGCAAAACTATGTGTATAAGTTAGCATAGTCTCAGTTGGAGTTTCTCCATCGCTTTCATAAATATTTCCTAATGCAATACTATCTAATTGATAGTAGTTAATCCATTCGATTTCTATTCCATTAGAACCTCCATATATAAAGATGCCATAATCAATTAAATATCTATCATCTGTTTTACCAGTTTGTAATATTTTGATAGCTATTCTGTTGTCTTTCATACAAAGGTAATAATCGAATCCTCCAACTAATTCACTTTCAGACTTTTCGTAAAGATAAGTATTACGGTACGCATCATAAATGATGAATTTACGTCCTGATGATTCATATGTTTCAAATACTATGTCGCGATATGAATCCTTGTTGATATCAGATACATAAATTTTTGTAGCGTTATCAATGCTTAAAAGTTTGTCTTCTCCTAGATATAAATCTCCATTAGAAACAGCAAATTCTTCAGAGAATTCTTCTAGAACAAATGTATTAGTTTCAGGTTCATCAGTGTTATAAACGAGCTTATCTTCTCTAATTACCAACTCATTAAGTGAGAAGCTAGGATCAAGGCCAAATAATTGTCTTATTTCTCCAATAGAGCAAGATACAGTAATTCCGTCATAATAAACTGAATCTTCGATTATTGGGAATTCATCATTTTCAATCCTAATAGATGTTGCTTCAGTAGGTGTAACCATGTAAATAGATTCATTGACTCCATGGTAAAGAGTAATATATCTCTTATTTGCTAAGTCTTTGATGACATCAAATCCTTCAATAATTTTATGAGAACTAAATTCAGTAGATTGTATGTGTGTTAATTGATTAACACCGCCGCCATTAGTAAGACAGGAATAATACTTATCATTATTCTTTAAAATAATCATTCCTTCTTCTAAGAAACTACCTCTTACATCAAGTGTTAGACCATAGATGTGTCCATTACCAATTCTTTCTTCTAAAAATTTATTTCCTTCAGTTTCAAACTCAAAATATAAGAAATTTGAAAAAGTAAAAACTTCGTCTAAAGCAAGTGGATAATGATATCTTCCATAATAGTCTGTATAAGGTTCGCGGTTATCTTCTACTACTTCTTCTACATCATTATTTTCCTCAGATAAAAATCTAGGAGCGTATAGTGCTTTATTAGGAGCGTTTTGTTCATTCTTACTATAAGCTAGATATGAATAATAACTTACTTCATTAAAGTTCTCGAATGTAGGTTTGTAGCTTTCTAAATCGAATACATACTTACCTCTAGAAGGCTTAACACCATCATTAGGATTTGTTGGATTGCCACTATCATTAGGATTAGTAGGGTTTGTTGGAGTTTTACCAGTTAGATTTGTGATAGGGTTATCTACTGGTGCAGAAACACTACTACACTTAATAATGCTAGGAATTAATATTGCAGCGATTAGTAAAGCAGCTGCTCCAATAGGAACGAAAATCATTCTACGTGTTCTTACCATAACTGGCTTTTCAGGAATATTGTCTAATGAATCAATTCCTGGTAAGGACGATTCAATAAGATGAATGCTTTTGTCTTTAATTTCTTTTTCAATTCTGTTCATCTTTTGTATGCTCCTTTAATCTTCTTGATTGCTTGAACGTAACGAAATTTGGCTGTTGGAACTGGTATATTTAATAGATTGCCGACTTCTTTCCAAGCAAGGCCAAATGTCAACCGATAGCCAACTATCTTCTTTTCTTCTTTAGTTAAATTATAAGGAAGAAAATAATCCAGTTGACTCTCTTCATTATCCGGGCAGATCTCTTCGATAATTTCACAGTTTTGCTCATGGGAACGTTTTTTAACATAATCAATTGCCTCATTTTTTGCTATTTCACATAAGTAATAATGTAACGAAGAAGGGTTAGTAACTTCTTTTCTTTTAGAAAGAACTTTTAGAAAGACATTTTGATATACATCATCACAATCTTCTTTTTGTTTCACATAGGTCGCTATGATGAAATAAAGAAGTGCTCTATAGCTTTTATAAACAATTGATGTTGCTTCTTCCTCCCCACGAAGAAAGAGCTCTGCGGTTTTGATTGGTACATTCATATTGAAAGCTGCTTTCACTAATTAAGACATTTGAAAGTATCAAAATAGATAAAGAAATTTTTATAAAATAAAGGAGACCTTATAATAAGGTCTCTAAATAATATATTTTTCAATAAACTGAACTCTATCAAAGATTCTAGGTTTGAATGTTCCCGTAATTCCCACTGAAACATTCTTTTCTTTATTAATGTAGATAATATTTCCTGAATCTCCTATTGCAGCGTATACTTCTTTATCCTTATATGGCTTATACCAAAGATACCCATATTCCATATTTCCAAACATCATTCCCAACTTTTGTCTAGGAGTTAGCATTTCTTTAATCCACTCTTTAGATATTATTTGTTTGCCTTGATACGCACCATCGTTTAAGACTAATTCCCCAAGCTTAGCTTCGTCTTTAGCAGATAAACATAGTCCCCATCCTGCAGTTACAACATCTTTAGGATCTGAATACCACTCATGTCTTCTAGGGGTTTTATTCATAAAGAAAGCAAATTGGTCTTCCTTGCTAGAATCACCATGTTTCTCGTGCTTAGGTATTCCTAAAGGAAGAAATAGATACTCATTAGCAAAATCTATCAGTTTTCCATTTATAGCAGCTTCTAATATTCCAGAAAGAATTTGTATACCTAAAGTAGCGTATCTAAATTCTCCAGTAATACCGCTTCTACCGCCTAAATTATCTAAAACCGCTCTAGTCCAATCTTCTGATGTACATACTTTCTTCCAAGGTTCACTACGACCTTTATAAGGCGCAGTCATAGTTAAAAGATGTTTAATTGTTACATCATAAATAGTCTTCTCTCCTCTTTTTGGAATATAGTCAGGAAAGAAGTCCATTACCTTTTGATCAACGCTTTTAATATAACCTTTGTCTATAGCTATTCCAGTAAGTAACGCCATTACTCCTTTAGTTACAGAATTAACGTTTATAGGGGTGTCACTATTGTAATCTTTAAAGTGTTCATCAAATAAAGTTTTTCCATTCTTAAAAGCGTATATTTGACATATATTGCTCTCATTTCCCTTACTATCGGAAACAAGATTATGTAGTTCATTTTTAGTCATTTTATTTCCTCGTTTAAGTTAAAACTTGGACGTCCAAATGTAGAATAAGTGGATTTAAAATCGTTTTCAAGAATAATCTTAAAAGAGTTTATTGAAAGAATTTTTGTTTACAATAAAATCTAGTATTTTTTCCAGTTCAATTGGAAATTTTGCTAACTTTTAATAATTAACTACAAATACATAAAAAGCAGGTTTTCACCTGCCTTAAATATTTTAAAATCTTATGAAGAACGATCCTAATATGTAAAGAATAGGATATAAGCACGTAATTGTTATATTAAGTACTTTCATAAAATCAAATGTAGGATCACCTTTGAAAGCCGTTATAAACGTTAGCACTACATTAACTAAAAGAATAAATGATAATAATGTAAGTTTGAGTGTTGCTTTGCCTTTTAAAGCTGCAACAATACCAGCTAAAACAAATATCATTACTACTACCTGCATTAAGAACAATCCTAATGTAGGGAATATCTCTCCAAATGTAGAGAAGTCACTCCAATCATGTGCTTGGAATACTTGAACACAGTCTATTCCAGTCATAACTGCTGAATAGCCCATGAATCCACAAGCTACTAATAATAAAATTCTACCAATAAAATTCATTTGCCTCTCCCCCTAAAACACTGGAATCCCTTTAGTGCTTTTAACTCTAGATAGATATAAGTTAATAGCCTTTGAAGGTAATGCATAATTCATCATATTTGCATCTGGTGTACTCATTGTAATCATACCAATAACAAATCCGTGTTCATTGAATAAAGGTCCACCAGAATTACCATTAGTGACTAATACACTACTCATGATGTATTCAATTCCATCAATTATTCTATTCTTATCACTAACTAATCCATTAACGATGCATAAGCCTTCACCTTTAGAATTACCTATCGCGAATACTTCTTCACCGTTTCTAACTAATTCAGAAAGTGTACAGAAGTGGAATGCACTTACATCTTTAGATTCTAATAACGCAATATCTAAATCCACATCATAATCAATTACTTCGAAGTGATATGTTTTAGTTCCTTCATAATTCTTACCGACTATTTCACTCGCCATTGATTCATCATTAAATAAGATATGAGCGTTTGTGATAGCGTATTTACTTGAAATAAAGAAAGCTGTTCCTACTTTAATTGTTGTATCTACTAAAGCTTGAATAGATACTACTCTTTTAAACATCTTATCTACTCTATTAGTAGATGCATCATCAACATGAATCTCTTTTTCTTCTTTTTTAACTAAATCAAAAGATTGACCACAGCAAGGACAATATAGTTTGTCATCTTTGATAACCATATCTTCATTGCCACAATTACGACATATATTTTTCATAATCAACCTTCCTTTCTTTAATTGTTATTCCTAAATTCTTCAAACTGTTTTAATAATTCTTTAGAAGCAGACTTTCTAGCATTTTTAAGCGCACCTTCAAAATCATCCGCACTTAATGGATATTGCCCTTCAAAATCACTTCTTTCAAACAAATTCACTAATGCATTCTTCACGATATGAGTGATATCACCGCCACCATATCCTTCTAATATTTGACACATCATATCTATTGATAAGTCATCACTAAGCTTTACACTCTTAAGAGCTTTCTTAATCATGAACTTTCTAGCTTTTTCATCTGGAATGCCAACATATATTTGAGTTCCAAATCTTCCACCTCTTAATAAAGCTGGATCAATTTGCCAAGGAACATTAGTAGCAGCGATAAGAAGTAATGTTTCATTCTTATCCTTATCGATAATACCATCCATTTGTTTTAATAATTCATCAACTACAGTTCCATCTTCTGGATGTGCGTTTTCACTATCTCTTCTAGAAGCAATTGCCTCAAATTCATCAAAGAAAATAGTTGCTCTTTTATGTTTTCTTGCTTCTTTAAATAACGCAGCAATGTTTTTAGAAGAATCTCCAATATATTTAGATCTAATATCTGCGCATGAAACAGAGAAGAATACAGAATCAATCTCGTGAGCGATTGCCTTAGCAATCATTGTTTTTCCGTTTCCTGGAGGGCCATATAGAAGGATTGATACATTTGAATCAATTCCGTAATATTCAGCCATCTTAGGGTTATTTAATACCTTTTTGACCTTGATCTCTACTTGCTTTTTAACATCTTCCAGTCCTGCTACATCTTCAAATGAGACTAATTCCTGAACTTTAGTAGGTTTAAATAAGCTTTCTTCGCTTTCTTCTTTAGATTTAGTAGAAGTAACTTGAGCTTCTGGTTTACAACATTTGTTCTTAGCGATTTCTAATAAATCATTAGTCAACTTAAAGTAATAAGGATTTTTAGTTTCTAAGTATAAATCTTTACAGATTTCAGCAGCGGTTACGAATTCATCATGAGCATGTCTATAATCACCAGACTTAAGAAATTCATTTCCGTTATTAATGCGCATCTTATACGCTTCAACACGTCCATATTGATTCATTTATTCCACCTCCAATCCGCAAATATAATCTATACATTCTTTAATTTCATCATCACTTAATTCAGTATTTCTATCTTCTTGATGAACCATTTCATTACGTTTCATTCTAAGTTTATTAAGTAAATCAGCCATATGTTCATCAGAATAATTAACTGTGAAATCTTGCATCATTTCTAAGAAAGTACCGTTTAAATCAAATTTATCTTTAAAGATGCCTTCTAACTTAATGCATAAAGCGATAACTAATTTTTCATATTGATGATCTTCTAATAAAGATAAGTAGTAATTCTTATCGTTATTATCGTTAGCTACTTCTTGTTTGCCCCTAATAACGTTATTAACATAATCAATTCCAGCAGGAGATAATTCACGTCCACTAGAACTTACTTTAATTAAACCTCTGAATAATAAATACGGTTCAATTTGGTTCTCTACAATATTCTTATCTATCAATAAGCAAGAACATAATGTATCAAGTCCAACAGGTCCACCATTATATTTATCAACCATAGTTTCTAAATAAGTGATATCAAATGAATCTAAACCATCTTCATTAATCTTTAATTCATTAAATAAGTCTTCCACCATTAATGAATCAATAATATTAGTCCCTTCAAGTAATGCCTTATCAGAGAACTTATCTACATATGAATTAGCTTTTCTTGGTAATCCTCTACTACGTTTTGCAATTTCCATTGCGCATACAGTAGGACATTCTAAATTCAATTTAGCAAAGCTATGTTCAATTATTTTACAAATATCTTCATTTGTATAATTCTTTAAATGGAATTGATGTGTAAATCTATCTAAAAGTGGTTTAGATAACATTCCTGAATGAGTAGTCGCCCCAATAAGAGTGAATCTAGGCAATCTAAGAGTGATATTTTCATTTACTCCACTGGAAGGATTTTTGCCAAAATAAGAAATTTGATAATCTTCCATCGCTGAATAAATTGCTTCAGCACATGTAGTAGGTAATCTATGTATTTCATCAATAAAAACTACATCACCTTCATGTACTTTAGAAAACATGTTTACGAAACTTTGAACATCTCTAATAGTAGGTCCATTCATTTCAACAAATCCTGCACCCATTTCATTAGCGATGATTCTAGAAAGAGTAGTTTTGCCTAATCCAGCATTACCAAATAAGATAATGTGTTTAAGAGGTGCTCCTCTAAGTTTAGCAGCTTTGATAGCGTTCTCTAGTTGCACTTTAACGTCATCTTGACCAATATAATCTACTAGTCTAAGTGGTCTAAGAATGTTTTTACTTTCCGCTACATTATTACTAGATGTGCTCACTTCTTTAACTCGTTCTTCATTGATTTCTTCTACTTCAGTTTCTTCTTTAATAGGCTCTTCAACTTTAGGAAGATGTCTATTAGTTAAAGCATAGTAAATTCCATCATGAGATACGTCTTTAGTAATCTTACGAGCAATATTAAACAAATCCACTGCTTTTTTATTAGCGGTTTTTTTATCTATTGGTGATATCTCTCCTATCTTAAGAAGTAGATCTATCACCATTAAAAGCTTAGCGTGTACATTACTTAAAGACTCACGAGATTCAAGAAGAGAAAGACATTCTCTATAATATTTATTACATAATTCTTTGAGTTCTGTGAGATTCATAATAATAACTAGATGATTCTATCCTTTTCATTTTGTAAAGAAGCTAACATATCTTGAACTTCTTTACTTTCTGCTGGAGCAGCTGTAGCTGTTTCTGGAGCAGATACTTTACAAACACCACCTGCTTTAGCGATTTCAGCATCAATTAAAGGTCTAATTGTTGCGATTTCTTCAGGTGAACGTGCTTTATTTGCAGGGTTAGATTTCTTTAACATTGAACCCATAGCACTTTGAGAGATTTTAATTCTTCTCATGTACTTTTGCATTTTGATATTAACTTTACTAATCTTTTTGAAGTTAGGAACTGCTACTTTTGAGTTAGCCATTAAGTCTAATGTATTAACAGCAGTAGCCATGCTAACAGCAATAGCGTTAGAGATATTAATAAGGTCAAAGTTAACTTTAGCTTGGTTTAAAAAGCTAATGTTGTTATTAAGTTCTAATAAAGAGTTAACACACATATTGTATGTATCAACATCACCATTCATATCAGCTTTAGCAGCGATAGCAGCGTATTCTCTTCTAGAATTTTCTAAACTTTTAATTTGGTCATTGAACTTTTCTAATTGTTCTTCACGAGCCATTTGTTGTTCAATTTCTTTTTCTGCTCTTGTTTTGAAAAATGCCATAGTCAATATCTCCTACTTATTTAAAATATCATTTACGATTGCGTCTTCTTTTGATACTTCTTGTTCACTAACAACACCTTGTTTAGCTAAACGTTCTTTAAGAATCTTAGCTCTTCTTTCATCAAGAGCTTCACTACTTACTGATGAAGGCATAATTGCAGCAGCTTGTTGTCTTCTTAATTGAATATCCTTATTAAATTGTTCTAATTCATTTTGAATTAATTTCAAAATAGGTTGAACTGATTTAGGATCTTCATAGACTGCTTTAATCTTTTTAACATCAATAATCTTTTTAGCTCTAGCATAATCCATACCAGATAATGTAGAAGTTTTAACTAAAGCTTCTGCCATAGCGATGATTGTCTTAGTTGTGGAATCACAAGAAGCAAAGTTAATCGCTAATGCAGTATTTAAGTTAATTTGACTTTCAACATCGTCTAATTGGAATGCGATTTGTTGACTTTCAATACCGTTATCAGTTGTTGCTAATAACTTATCTTCTAATTCAGTCTTTCTTGCTTCAAGACTTTTAGCTTTTTCTCTAGCGTCTAAAGATAATTTTTCAAATAATTCATCTACTCTTTTAATTTCGATTAATTTCTTATCCCATTGAGTCTTTTCATCTTCTTCATTAACAGGTAAATCTAAATCATTTAATAAATCAGAACCCATTGTTAATGCACTGACGAGTTTATAACAAGCTTCTTTATATACTGAATCTAAGTTTTGTTTAGAAGCATTGACAATATCTTTACATGCTTTTTCAATAACTGGTTTTACTCTATTTAAATCTTTTTCACCAGAACCAAAGCTATTTTCAAAGCTAACTAATGAGGATTCGATTGCTTCTAATCCTTCTTTTACAACTTCCTTATCTAAGGAAGTACCTGTTCTACCTTGTCTTAAGAAATAAAGTGATTTATTGACTAAATCGATCATTTCTTTTTTGACTTTTTCGTTTTTGTCAATTTTCTTAAGTAATCCCATATTTAGCCATTAATCCTTTCTTTAATTCTAGTAATTTCTTCTTCAGGGACATAGATTGAATTTAATGTAACATCTTCCACTACTAAGCCCATATCTTTGAATACTTTTTCATCACTGATGAGTTCCATAATCTTAGTTCTAATATTTGCTAACTCTGAATTAATTTCAAATATTGAAACTCCTTTATTTGAGAAATATTCAGATAATACTGGAACGCAGTTAGTTGTGATAACTGGAAGGACTTTTCCCCAGATATCCTCAACTGTAATTGATGTAGACTTAGCGAAATAATTCATTAATGCAACTGCATCTTTAATAGAACAGTTAAGAATTCCATTAAGACCAACACTATATGCATCTTGAAGTCTTTCGTTATTTACTTGAATTCCTCCGATCCCCCATTTTATTTCAACATTAGTTTTTTCAGAATAGAACGCAACTTGAATTTGTTCTTTCTTAATTGCGCCACCAAATTTCTTCACTATTCTTTCTTTAGAACATTCAGAAATTTTTGATTTTGGTTTACCTCCAATATAGATTAAACCAACATAGTTTCTTGGAATTGTAATAGTTGTTTCACTAGTAACAAGGCATGGACTAGAGAAATATACAACTGCCTTATTACCTACTGGAATACTAATATCCATATTTTCAATTCTCATATACATGATTCTCCTATAATTTCTTCTTTTCGCTTGGTTCTTTAAGAATAGCGCTTAATCTTTCTAGTGTAGTTTCATCAATTTCGCTATTAGCGATTGAATAGAGAAGTTCTTTTTTAGTAACACTAGCGTTTGTAACATCCACTTTTAAATTAGATGATGATAATAAAATTGCTTTTTCTAATTGCTTCTTAGTGTCTTCATCGATTTGATAAACAGACATAAACTTTTCTAAGAAATCATTAGGGATATTTCTTTTGTTATTTTCGATTGCTGATAAATAAGTAGCAGAAATATCTAATTTAGCAGCCATAGTTCTTAGGCTTTCACCAATTTCGTTTCTAAAACTTGTTAAAAAATTTCCAATTTCGTTTAATGACATAGCTTCTCCTTTACTTTTTTTCTTAATACATATTCGGCAATTTCTTACCTCTTCATTGACTATTATAAAAAGTATTTTATTAGAGTGTCAACAAAATTGTGTATAGACAATAAAAAATCGGAATTTAAAGTAATCCCGATAGTCTATATTTATTCATTATTTACATCTTTAACTCAATTAGTGTTTCAACTCTAACTCTAAATATCGATGCCAATTTGCAAGCGCTTCCAGCCGCTATCTTACTAATGTCTCTTCTTCTTTGCTTGTAACTACATAAAGAATCATATGAGATATTTAAATCATCTGATATATCTTTTAAAGAGTAATTAAATCTAGAAAGTAAAATTGAAAAAATAGATTCTTTCTTATAGATATCATTAAATTCATCTACAATTTCAGAAAAATCCATCTCATGGTATAAAGGATAATATTCATACATCCTTTTAATAGGAATGTATAAGAATATAGCTTCAAAAGTTAAATGTGTTTCTTTTTGTATAGTTAAATAACTTTCTGCAATCCACATACACTGTTTATATGTTGGAACTATAAACATATCAACATCTTCTAATTCAAACACTTCTTTAATCAATGAGTTTTCATCTATGATGCAGCCAATATCATCATTTTTTTCAATTGCTTGGAAAAATGAAGAATTGCTTATTTTCTTTTCGACCATACCATATGAATAAAGATTTTTATAAGCGTAGGAAAATATACGTTCTAACAAATTAGCATATTCATAAAAATAACCACTATTCATGTTCTTGCCTCATCAAATCTAAAACATATGTTTTGCTAGGATCTCTTGGTTTATTTATTAAAATATCAAAATTGTTACTAGCGTCTTTAACTAAAGAAAAATAATGGCCTAAAAAGGAATCATCACACTCAATATCACCAACATATTTTAGTGAATCAATGGCTTTTTGAGAAATTAAAGCTAGTTGAACGCCTAAATTTCCTGACTTAAAAACGCTTTCTAAATCTTCAAAAGCTAGATCGTTTGATATAAATCTTATAGGAAATCTAAAATATGTATCATCCGCTCTATAGCCGATAATTACATCATAATCATTTACATTAATATAATATTTACTTAGCCAATTTAACACTATTTCGTTATTTTTCACAAAATGAGAATCTAACGTTCTAAAATGCATTAAAATAGCAATCCAATTTAATACACTGTATTTATTCTTATCAGTTAAATCTAATACTTTAAGACTACTATAAACTTTATTATCTATATTATATTTAGACACTATTCCGATTGTATTATTTTTACAAGCCCATGACTTAGCAGATTCTAAATCTTTAGTAACGTAAAAAGCAGGTCCGTAATCATTTGATGGGTTTGAACCTTTATATAAAGGGTTGTTAATTATTTTTTTACTTCCGTGATAAATTATCATACAAAAATATTATAAAGTATTTACCACTAAAATTCTAACTTTTTTGTACTACGGTACAAGATTTTAAAGTTTTTATTCATTGTTAGGGAGATAATTTTCTATTTTGCACTGCTCAATAACTTCTTTCCCAATTAAGGTAATAGCTTTCTTAGGACAGTTGGTAATGCATCTATAACACATTGTACATTTACCAAATATAACCATTTTACCTTCCACTAGTTTTAAATTGTTCATTGGACATCCATTAGCGCACATTCCACATCCAATGCAATTTGAATTAATCTTTAATTTCTTAGAATATCCTTTTGTCTTTGAATAAAACCATAATCTTTGACCAAATAAACCCGCTAGATGTGCAAGGAAACCTAATCCTTCTTTAGGATATATATTCTTTTCTTTAATAATATTCGCAATTTCTTTAATTCTTTTATCTGCTTCAAGAATAATCTTTCTATTTTCTTCAACACTCTTTTTAAGCAGCTTACTATCGCATACAGCGTCAGGCATTTTTAATTGAACTCCTCCAATTATCTTTGCCTTACATTTCTTTAACAATCTAGCCGCACAACCTGTTGCGTCTCCTGCAAATAATCCCATTGTGGCCATACAGAAGACTTTTTTATCTTTCCATATATCTTTATGTCTTTTTATAAAATCTCTAATGTAATAAGGGCAATTTGAAAATTGTGTAGGATACGCTAGAAAAATAGTATCGTTATTTTTTATTTCATTAACGATATTTTCTTCTTCCTTTAAAGATAAAGCGTATACTGCACTATTTTCATCTAATGCCCTAGTTAATTTATTAAGGCAATATTTAGTATTGCCTGTTCCACTTAAATAGATACCAATCATTTTATATCTTCCAAATAACACTATTTGCGTTGTTTAATATTTTCTTTAACACTAAATGTAATCTTATTTTCGTATGGAGTACGAGTAATTTCCGCTACCGCTATTTTTCCACTAGGTAACTTACCCTTTAAAAAGATTTTGCTAGGATTACTATATCTACGACTAGAATAACTATCTACTTCTTTGTTTTCAATATAGAATCTCCAGATTGTATTACATCCTGTTACAACAGCGAAATAGTTATCTATTTTAGCTACCTGAACTTTAGTAAACTTAGAAGATAATGCGTATATAATAGCGACTAATAAAGCAAACCCAAATAGAAATGAGAAGAAAACATAAACGCCTTTAACTTCACTTGTATAATATCCTGGTTCTTCAAAGTACCTACCATGGTATCCTTCATGCCATTTTTTTTCTTTATCAACACCTAATAGGATTAAAAATATAATAAAGATTACTGAAAAAATAGCAGAGGCAATCATTCCTTTTTTAAAATCTTTATCTGGCTTATTTTGATGATAAATTACCCAATCAGGGAGTTTAACGTTACTAACTTTACTAGAAACAACTTTTTCTTCAACACTAGTTGTTGGAGTAGGTGCTACTTTTTTAGCTTCCTCTACTTTTTTAACTTCTTTAGTAGGTTCGACCTTTGGCTTTTCTACTTCTACTTTTATTTCTTTATTAGGTAAGATAGGTTCTTTAGCAATATCATCACTAGAAGTTGAATGTTCTTCTATTTTTACTTCCTTTTCAATAGTAGGTGAAGGCAATGGTAATTCTACTTTAGTCTCATTGTCTAAATCAAAATCCTTTAAAGGATCATCTAGCTTAACATCATTATCAAAATCAAAAGCCGCAAAAGGGTCTTCTTCTCTTAGAGACTTATCTTCTTTCTTATCAAAAGAAACACTATTTAAGACGGAAGATCTAGAGAAAACAGGTCTTTCTTCCTTTTTAACTTCTTCTTTTTTAGTATCTTCTACCTTCTCTTCTTGTTTCTTTTCACCAACAGAAGCCGGAAAAATATAACCACATACATGGCATACATCTTCTCCTGTGTGACATATCGAATCACATCTTGGACATCTAAACATTCCCATAATAGACACCCCCTTATTCTCGTATATATGTTAATAGATTTTATTTGCTCAAAAAGTATATTTATTTTTAAATATATAAGATTAATTTTATCTTTTTTTATTTTTTTAAAATTTTTTGAGC
>JAILIF010000017.1 GCA_024695405.1 Bacilli bacterium | reverse complement strand
TCTCCTTTGACATATCTATCAGCTTGCGATAAAAAATATGTCGAATTCTTAAGTCCGTCAACATCTTGAAGGCCAATTCCGGTTTCAATTAAATATTTGTTCGAATACTTATTTTCCATAGGAAAATATTATCACATTCAATTCCAAAACGCAACTCCAAAACGCAATTTAAGTATTTTTGCGCTTTGAAATTATTCACACAAACTCAAACACCAAAAAACCGCCCCTAATGGACGGTTGTTATAACTAGTTTATTTCAATTAGTCAGCGACGTATGGTAATAAAGCCATGAATCTAGCTGTCTTAATTGCTTTTGCTAATTCTCTTTGGTGTTTTGCACAAGTTCCTGTTGCTCTTCTTGCGGAAATTTTTCCGTTTGGAGTAATCATTGATTTTAATAATTCAACATCTTTATAGTCGATGAATTTGGATTTACTTTTGCAAAAGACACATACTTTTTTGTGTGGTCTAACTTTTCTAAAAGCCATATTATCTTTTCCTTTCTAATTAGAATGGAAGATCGTCATCTGGCAAATCAATTGAATCTAAGTTTTCGCCAGCGTTATCACTTGGAACATCATCGAATGAAACTTCGTCATCTGCTTTAACAGTTTGATTGCTTCCTTTTGGTTCTAAGAATGTAACACTATCGACACTTACTTCAATTTTGCTACCCTTTGTTCCATCTTGGCGAACAAAGTTGCGTTGATTTAAACTGCCATCGACGCCTACCAATGAACCTTTTCTACAGAACTTAACAAGATTTTCACCTTGTTCTCTGAATACTGTACAGTCTAAGAAGCATGTGCCTCTTGTTCCGTCAGGATTCTTTCTTGTGTTATCGACTGCAAGAGTGAAACTTGCAACACTAACACCTGTAGCGGTTTTTCTTAATTCTGGGTCACGAGTTAAGCGACCTACTAATACTACACGATTAACCATGTAATCTGTCCTCCTTATTCGTGATCGACAACAACAATGTGACGTAAAACGTTAGGATTGATTTTGATCTTACGATTGAATTGGTACAATGCTTGATCTCCTGCAGTAACTTTTAAGATGACGTAGAAGCCTTTCTTTTGGTCCTTGATTTCGTATGCAAGTTCCTTTACACCCCAGGATAAGTCAGTTTTGTTAACTTTACCACCGTTGTCAGTGATAAGTTTTGCTAACTTTTCATTTTCTGCAGTGCGTGCAGCTTCGTCTAAATCAGCTCTTAAAATGTACATAATTTCGTAATTGCGCATTTTTTTACCTCCTTTTGGTCTTTCGGCTACTAAGCGAATAGTAGCAAGAAGTTTTGCTAACATAGCGTGGTTATTATATTAAAATAATACTCTGTTTGTCTATTTATTTCGTAAAAGATTCATTCTTTTAACACTTCAGCTGGTTTTTTATTAGCTCCAATAATAGTCGGAATGAGGCTAGCAATAATGCTAGAAATTATTGATCCAATCATGATTACAGGTACTACCCAACCTACCAAAGCCCCTAAATCAAGAGGTACCGTATTTAACATTTCTGTATCATACAATCTAACTATACCCACTATCGCATTGCCTACAGCAGGCGAAATAAATATCGCGGTGAGAATAGAAACAATACCTGCTAATAAACCTATTAAGAAACTCTCGCTTAAAAACATCAATACAATATCTTTCCGTCTTGCTCCAATGCTTCTAAGTAATCCAATTTCTTTATATCTTTCTAAGATTGTAATATATGTTAAAACCATTGTTAGTATCATAGATACTAGAACAGCAGCTAAAGAGAAGACTAAAAGTATTGTAGAGAATGTCTGAATAAGCGTACTTAACGATGTTGAAACAGACTTCAAATAATCTCTAATTTTAAATACATAATCTGATTCACTATCTTGTTGATAACCATTAAAATAATCTGCAATTTTTAATCTATCTTCAAAAGTAGATGTACAGTAATAAAGAGACACAATATAATCTTCGTTTCCTAATGTAAGCAAGCTTGATTCATATTGGTATTGTGGTGTTAAAGTATAGGATCCACTATCTCTATTTGTAAAAGGGAGGCCAGTAGAAACATTTATAGGCCCACCATTAGGTGCTGCATCTTTATATGCTATTTGTTGCTTTATAATTTCACTATTTCTACAATCGTTGATAATGTCTTTCCCTAGTTCATCAGTGTATAAAAGAGGGGTACTAAAAATTGAAGACTCTTCAGATTTTTGACGAACAATACCCACTATTTTTAATCTTAAATCAGTATTCTCTTCATATAACTGTTGATTAGACTTACTCGTTCTTTTATAGCAAACATTTTCTCCTGAGTCATCTTTTGCATAATAACTGTTGTTAGGTATATAGTGATATTCTTTTCCAATAACATCATCAAAACTAATCTTATCAGCGCTGATATCAAAGCCTATACCATCTAAATCATCTACATCAACACGGTTATAAGTATCGATGCAAAGCATCATTTCGTTTTTATTCTCAGGGAAGTGTCCTTTAAGAAGGTCATATTGAGTTTGAATAAAGTCATTATTATCTGGTAATTTTGAATAATATGCTGGAGAAGTTAAAGATCTATATTGACCTTCGGTAACTTTAGTCATCATCTTAAAATAAATTCTCGAATTAGAATATTTACCTGTATAGTACTCTTTAGGCATAGCCTCCATGTAGTTAATGAACTCTTCCTGCATGTGAGGTACATGCTCTCTATCAATATAATTAATCTTTTCAATAATAATCGCTTCTTCTGTAGGGAATTGTTTAAGAACTTGCGTATGTCCTTCAGAGCTATTTTTTAAATAACAGTTAACTGAAACTGGATACTTAGTAAGAGAATTCGCTTGCGCTGTAATAGAGAAATTATTTATTTGGCTAGTCATAGACATAACCATACTTACAGCAAGAAAGCCAATCCCACCAGCAACAATAAGAGGGATAGTTCTACTCTTCTTTTTCCATAAGTTTCCAAGTGCCCATTTAAGTGAAGTTAAAATAGGTAATCTTGTTTTTTTAAGATTAACTTCCTTTTGTTCGTCTTTTAGCTCTTCTTTTTGAGTATCATTTACAATTTTTCCATAGGAAATTTCAACAATCCTATCTGCATATTCATGAGCTAATTTTTCGTCATGAGTAACTAATAAAACTAATCTATCTTTGCTGATTTTCTTTAGAAGTTTCATTACAGAAACTGAGTTTTTCGCATCAAGTGCACCAGTAGGTTCATCTGCTAAAACTATTGTTGGATTAGTCACTATCGCTCTAGCAATCGCGACTCTTTGTTGTTGACCGCCTGAAAGAGTTTTAGGAAGTCTTTTTTTATAATCTAATAAATCAACTTCTTTTAAAACACTATCGATTTTCTCATCGATGTTTTCATCTTGATGAGACATTTGCAACGCAATTGCAATATTATCTCTAACATTTAAATGTGGTAATAAGTAATAGTTTTGAAAAACAAAACCAACATGTTGATTTCTATATGAATCCCAATCTCTTTTCGAAAACTCTTTTACATTATGTCCTTCAAAAATAAATTCACCAGACTCAAATGAATCAAGACCACCAATAATGTTAAGTAAAGTGGATTTGCCGCATCCAGAAGCCCCAAAAACCGCTACTAAACCTTTTTGTGGCAGTTCTAAAGAAAGGCCATCCAAGGCTTTACATTTAATATAGTTTTGACTATATATTTTCGTAATATTTTTTAACTTAAGCATATTTTAAGTATAACAAAAATATGTTTATTTCTATCTTAAAAAACTTTTTAAGGCAAAAGAAAACTCAGAACCATAATAATTCTGAGTCTTCATAATAAATAATTATGCTTCAATGTAATGTAAACCAATAACTAACATCATACCTGAATAGTATAATGCAGTTTCATTTGTGTGATTGGTTACAAACTTATGATCAGCACCAATTGGAGTAATATTAGGGGAGCTGCCTGTCCAAGTTTGAACATTACTAATATCTTGTAATAAATATTTACCTTCAGAATCAGTAGTTCTTCCGTTAGTGCTTACAAAAGCATCACCATTTTGCATAACTGGAGCTCCAGCACCATTAGCGCCTCTTAATGCTGCATGAGTGGCAACTTCGCCACCTCCAACAATCGTTGCATATGAAGTTAAGTTTGCAACTAAATCACTATAGTCATCTTTAAATGGAACATTATATTTTTGTGCTAAAGCAACTAATCCAGGAATAGCACTTGGCTTTTGATCATCTGGAAGTGCTTGTGCAGCTTGTAAAGCAGTCATAACTTCTTTAGCACCATCAAGCTTTTCTGTATTAGGAGCAGCATAGTTATAAATGTTATCACGATATTCATCATCTCCATTTGTGTTAGTAGTAATAAATCTCATTGTGCCACATGCTGGAGCTTGAACAGCTGATAAACTTTCACCAGATACCTTGTTAAGTGCAATGAAATTAAACATCGAAATAGCATCACCTGGAGCAGTAGCGACAACTAAAGGTCTATGGTTTTGATCAACTGCAAATGTCATGCCGTATGGAGCATATAAGTCACTCATTTGTTTAATTTGAGGAACTAAACCAGTAGCACCCATTTGTGTAAACCATGCTTCAGTACCAGCGACATAGTTATTGAAAGTACAATCAGTGAAGATAGAAACAGGCGCACAACCATTTACTTTATAAGTTAATGACTGTGCATCAAATGTTTCAGGCCCTTCTGCATCAGAGAATTTTGCGTGGTCTGCAATTATAACTGGTCCACCACACATACCGAAGTCAGAATTAACCGCGTTAACTAAACCACAATAGTTATAGATATGTGAGTTATATGAGTCATAAGCTTTACAATTTTTAATATTGAAAGTTAATACAGTTTGATTCCCATCACTTGCTTCTTGACCCATGTAAGTAATGAAACATTGTCTTGAAATGACATTAGTTGTAGAGACAACTTTAGAGTAATTAGTGAGTTTGAACATAATCAAACCACCAGCATTAATAGTATCTGCTTCAGTAATAGCACGTTTAGAGTTACCAAGTAATTTAATATCTGAGAAATCTAAAGAGCCGTATTGACATCTAAATGCTGTTGCATGGCTAACAACTTTACCTTCTTCGGTCTTTTCGCCCCAACCACGTCTAACTAGTGGGAATGAAGAGAAATCAATTGTGAAGTAGTTACCATAGAACTTTAAAGTATTATCCATGTTGTAATCATATTGATTTGCAGATTGTGAATTCAATCCACAGTATAAATATAATTCACAAGTATCTTTCATACTGCCGATTGCTTTAGAATCATTAGCGTCCTTTAATTCTTCAGCTGTATAGAAGAATGTTGAAGGTATATCATCTTTAGTAACTTTAATGTTGTCTTGAAGAATTAAACAATCAGGATTGTAGTCAGTACGTAAACCATTAGCGGCTTTAAACGCATCCCACATTGGACGGAATCCTGCAACATCTCCAGCCTTCCAATCTTGTACGTCAGGACCATCACCATGACGTTGATCGATATATCCTAATTCTTTTGCGTCATAAACGTTATATCCTTTTACAACACTTACTTCATAAGAAACAGAAGATGAAGGTCTAGCTTCAACTGTAGAAGTTAATCCGCCAGCAGTAACTTTAATTTCATAAGTATTACCTATCGCTGATTCATTGAATTTGATTTTTCCTTCTCTATTATTCTCGATTGAGTAATCAGCTTCAGGAGCAGCGGATTTTTCTGATCCATCAATTTTAGATACTGAATATTTAAAGTCTTGATTCCACTTAGTGATTGAACCAGTCTCATTGTCGTAATCATTGAAATCATCATCAACAATAATCAAACTTGGTAAAACAATAATTGGGTTTTCAGTTCCTACAATATAAGGTTTATTCAATTCTTTAAATTCTTCTTCTTTATTTGTTTGTACACCTTTATTTGCCTTAGAAGTAACAAAACTCTTCTTTTTAGAAACACCAACAAACATATATGAAGGTTCATTGTCACTTACTGTGACTATGCATGCGTCAATTAAATCACCAATTTTAGCAGTAATTGTTGTGGTCCCTACTTTAATAGCTTTGACATGACCATTTTCATCTACAGTAGCAACGCTTGAATCTGATGAAGTCCATACGACTTTCTCTTCAAATTCTTTTTTGTTTGCCTTAATAGTGACATTTAAATCTAGTTCATCACCCGTTTTTAAGGTGACTTTTTCTCTTTGGATATCGAGTTTTTCAAAAACCGTTGGGGCTTCAGGTGTATTATTTTCCCCACAACCAATAAGGACACTGCTTGCCAATAATAGGCTTATACATGTAATAATCGATTTTCTTTTTTTCATAATCTATTTTCTCCTTAAAACACTAACAATCTTGCATGGACTTCTAAATCTTTTCCATCCGTTGATACAACATCAAATTCTATAGCGCCATAACCTCCTTCATTAACAGTAATATTAACAAATACATCTTCTACAACTTCAAAGGCTGCTAATTTTGTTTCTTGATTGATTTTGACTGCTTTATTTGTTGCATTAGCAGGTAAAACTTCTGCCTTTAGTTGAATAGTTAAATCATCATCGTAATAGGTATAAAAAGTATATAAGTTTCTGTCTTCTTCATATTTCTCATTAACAATAGGACCTGAGACTACTTTTAAAGAAATAGATTCAACATCAATGATTTCATCGTATGCTCTAGTTTGGATTCCAAATAATCCAACTATGATGAAGGAAACTATATATACTAAGATAATTAAAAATATTGTACTTTTTTTCATAATCTATTTCTCGTAATAATACGCCTGAATTTTTCTCACAAATAAGTAGAAGGAACTACCAGCTACAAAAATCGCTATAAGTAATAACTTAATAAATGCAACAAAGTAGTAGGTATCTTCTCGATGCGATTCGGCCATAAATAAATAACCTAGTAAGGCAAATATAATTGCACCAACAAAGGCAATAATAGTTGATCTATTTTCATTTTGATTATTTTCACTACTACCTGTTGTTGCGTAGCTTTCATTTTGAGGATTCATAATATCTAGTGTTGCGCTATAAAACATATGGCCAATTTGTAAGAAACATATTGCAATAGTTAATAAAACAGGACAAACAGGTTCTAAATCAGTCGCTGCAGAGAAGTTTCCGAAAACAATACCGCAAGCGACAATCGATATAGTCGAACATAATATATAAATAAATACTTTGCTTGATAACGGGAAAATTAAACTAATAGGTTTCGTTTTCTTCATATACGCAGCCCTACCTTCTCTAGAGTAGATAGTTGCAATTACACTATTACTTGCTAAATAAGGAAGAAGCATCAATAAAATATTAAAAGCAAAAACCATCATGTTACCGTCAAGGTCAGTTGAAATTGCTGCATATACGCTATTAATGAAAAACAACATAATAGGAGCAAGTATATAGATAAGTAAGAACGAACCAGAAATATCTATATCCCTAATACTTAAAATCAATTCTTTATTAATAAATGTTAAGTATCTTCTATGTCTCTTGTTTGGTTTTGGTTCATCAATAACATTCTTCTCAAATTCAAAAGATTTAGTCATCATGTAGAAGAAGAATGGTTTAATTGCGAAATAACAAAGAGTAATTAATACCGCAAAAACACCAATCAATATTGAGAAATCAACAAAACATGAACCGACTAATCTATAACCAAGATAACTTGAACCATGTTTACCAAACATCATTCTAACAACGAATGTAAACGGAAGAACTTTATCACATAAGTCCGAGATAAAGTTTTGAGCACTGTTTCTCATTGCAGGCCATTGCATTATCAAATCAATATCGTCTGGAATTAAGTAAATCATTGAAACAATTCCTATGATAATGAGTGTAGTGATAATCAATAAACTTATGAGTTCTAAAATAGGTACTAGTTTGAATAGTCTATAAACATATAAATAAGGAACAGATAATAAACTTGCTAATAAAACAATAATTGCACTAGCAAAGATTAAAGGAATTAATAGCCAGAACAAAGTAACAACTTGAACCTGGCCTAAAATTATTCCACCTACCGCAAATCCAAACGACACAGGAATTAATAATCCAAGGTTTTTAATAAAATCAAAGATAAAGAAATCAAATATCTTAGAGAAGAATAACATTGTTGAAGATACAGGGAATGTAACTAATAATTTGTTATCTTCAGCGTAATATAATGACTTCATCAGATGATGAGTGTCACTTAATAGCAGTAACGCCATTATCAAAGTAAAGAACATTACGTATAAGTCAACCATCTCAGCGGAGTTAATAATTCCAAGGAAGTTAAATAACCATAATAGAAGCGAAATAACTCCTACAATAATCGCAAATTTGGCAATAGCAAAAACTACTTTGCGGATAGCGTCTTTTTTAGACTTCATCCACGCAAAATCCAACTTGTCACTTAACTGAAATAAGACAAGTGGCTTCATCTTCCTCCAAATTTCTTTAAGCTTTCTCATTCTTTTCCTCTTCTTTATTGATTATTGACATATAGAAATCTTCAAGAGACATTCCTGTCTTTTCAATTTCTTCAACAGTTGTAATACATTGAATATGACCTTTTTTAATAATCGCGATTCTATCACATAATTTCTCAACAATATCGATTAAGTGTGAAGAGAAGAAAACAATGTTTCCTTTTTTCGCATGTCTCTTCATTTGTTCCTTAACTTGATAAATTGATGTAGGATCCAATCCAGTTAAAGGTTCATCAAGAATTAATAATTTTGGATTATGTATTAAAGCAGAAATTAAAGTAATCTTTTGTTTCATACCATGTGAATAAGTTTTAATTTTATTATCAATAGATGCCTCTAGTTCAAAGATATGTATGTAGTCAGCTAATCTAACATCTCTATCTTCTTGAGAAACATCATAAATATCAGCAATATAGTTTAGATACTCTCTACCAGTAAGCTTTTCATATAAAGCATAATGATCAGGAACGAAACCAATTCTACTTTTAGCTTGTACAGGTTGAGATTTAATATCATATCCACAAACAGTAATCTTTCCTTCTGTTATTGGTTGAATACCGACGATTGATTTAATAATTGTTGATTTACCCGCACCATTAGGGCCTAAGAAGCCAAAAACTTCGCCGCAATTAACTTCTAAATTTGCATTCTCAACAGCATAGTATTTATTAGCACTATATCTTTTAGAAAAATGCTCTAACTTCAATTGATTAACTGTATCTTTATCCATAGGTTCATCTAAGCTCCTTCCCTGTAAACTACTTTGCAATGCAATTTTATCTAATTTAATACCCTTAAGTCTGATATGCAGGTCATAATGGGAATCTGCTATATCGAAGAATAATTGATATATGAACCACACCCCGAAGCCTATTAGTATATATGTTCCAAAAAAGATTAACTGATACACTGGGTGCATAGTAAAATCTCTACCATTAATTGGTATAACAAAATTTAAAGCAAATATTTTCTCTGCCCAACTTCCCAACTTTACGGCAATAAAAGTATTATTTATAAAGAAGAAGTTTGTGTCACAAATTGTAAAATCTTTACCAAAATAGTGAACAACTGTATCTTTGAATCCAGTAAATACAGTATTAAGGATAAGTGCTAAAAAGAAATATCCAGTGAAGCCAACAATGGAATAACCATATTGTTTGAGTTTTGGTCTTTGATATAGCTTTAACGCAACACATAACAAAGGCATCCAAAAGGCAATCATATGGTTGTACCAGAAACGTACAACTGATGGATGAAATACTGTGTAATGAGGCTCATAGTTAGGCATCAAAAATGCCAATGCCGCACCAAAGACATTAATAAAATAAGTGAAATAGAACAATCTTTTTGGCATTAAGATCAAAACTATCACCATTAAAATCATGGCGGTATTGCATAAATGCAATGGCCATCTCCATGGTTGCACCAAATCTGCCCAATCAAACTCCACAAAAAAGCCTATGCAAGTTCCAATAGAGATAACTAGCAAGAAATACCTAATCTTGTCTGGATGAGCATTTCTCAAAGAGAAATATAATAGAATAGGGATAAAAATAATTAGAATATAAATATAAAGACGATGATAAATAGAAAAATCAATAGCATGATAATTACTGTTTCCTAAACCCAACAAAAAGTAAGGAATATAAACAGGCATAGTTGCAAAATTAAAGAATGTGGCAGCTAAGCCAACTTCAATATACGAATGTTTGCTTATATGATGGTGCAAATCCTTTAAGTGATAATAGATGCTTATTGCAAGTCCAGCACCTACTTCTATAGCAAGTAGCACGCTCATAAACGACATCTCATAATTTCCTTGAATCATGGAAATCATTGGATAAAGGGCAATAAAGCATACTAAGTATGTCGTTATCGAAAAATATTTTACATACCAGATGCTTGTTTTGAACTTAAAAAACGGTCTCAAGAAAATAAATATCGCAGCTGTTATTTCAAACCAATTGCAAATGTTACCGACAAAATTCAAGAAATGATTTTGATATCCACCAAAAGATTCAAAAACAACATAATATTCTTCAATTATTTGTAGATTTTTAAACGCAAAATATCTAATAACAAAAATCGCAGCAAAACATAACGAAATAATCTTTTCAAACTTATCGATTGAATTAGCTTTAAATTTTTTAAGTAACAGGAATAAACCAGTTACTAAAACAAGAACGATTGCGCCAATGATGTACTGCATTTTGTCCATATATTACACGCGTAATTTTTAATAAACAAGGAAAAAAATTTTACTACCAAAAATAGGCGTTCTATGCACTTTAAATGCTGTTTTTGCATATTTTTATTTATTTTTCATTTCACATTAAATTTTTAATTTTTAAAATATGCTTCACATTATATTTTTATATTGTTATCATTCAAATATGTATAAATTACCATCAAATAATGAGTCAATTTTATTCTTTGAAGAATACACAAAACCCGAGAACTACATACCATCTGTTATTGCAGTTTTAAATAAGTGTGGATTTGGCACTCTCTACTTTGGAGTTAATAAACTTGGAGAAGTAATAGGTACAAAATACAGCAAATCCACCATTGCTTTAATCAATAAGGATTTTGAAAAGAATATCGTCCCTAATATTTTCCCATCAATAACTCCATTAAAAGAAAATAGCAATGCTATTAAAGTGTCTTTTGAAGGATTGTCAAAGCCATATAGTTATAAAGGAAAATACTATCTTAAAGACCATAACGACATAAGATCTCTTGATTATGAATCTTTAATGAGAGAAATAAACTATTATGATAAGCCATACTTTAAAGAGGACGAAGAAGTCTCCGCCAATAACAGAGTTATAGACGAACAATTAATTAGAAATACTTTTGAATGCGCTATCAAAGTTAAGAAATATTCTCCAAAAGAGAAGAAATTTTCGCTTAAAAACACTCTTCTTAACTGGGGACTTACAAAAAATAATAAACTGACTAAGGCCGCTATTCTATTATTTGGAAAAAAACTCCCTCTATCCATAACAATTAATACATACAACAATGAAAAGAATCCTAAACTAATAGATTCTAAATTCGTCAAAGGCAATATCTTATCACTTCTTAAATTCGCATTACCTTATTTAAAGGATACATATTTAGAAAAATATAACATTAAAGGTAAAGACTATCCTTCTAAAATTATTGATGAGATAGTAGTCAACGCATTCTTACATGCAAACTATAACTACGGCAATGAAATAAAAATATCATTAACACCATACAAAATAAGCGTTTTAAACCCCGGAACATTCCCGTCTGAATATTTACCTGAAGATTTTGGTTTCACACGTGCCCAGCCGATAATTAATAATAAATTAATAGGTAAAATATTATCATACCTAGGTTATGCTTCTTTAAACGGCAAAGGTTATAAAACTTTATTTGAAATTAAGAAGGAACTTAAACCCTTTTTAATTAAGCAAATAGATAACGAATTTGAATTCACATACTTCTTCTACCATGACAAGAATAAGTATCTCTCACCAGATAAAGCCATTCTTTCGATTCTTTTGCAAAAACCATTTATTAAAGCTGAAGAAATCGCTATTAAAATAGGAAAAACTAGAAGAACAGTACAAACAATATTGAAAGAATTAAAAGAAAAGAACCTTATCACAAGGAAAGGTTCTAAAAAAACTGGTTACTGGATAGTTAATAAGTAATTATTTATTTTCGCCCATTAAATCTTTTATAAATTGGACTTCTACTGCAGCGTCTAGTCTTGGGAAGAGTTGTTCACCCTTATTTACCTTAAGACCGCTTAAACAGCCGTATTCATGAATTTTTTCGTATGCTCTATTACTTTCTTCGATACCTAGTTGATCAAAGATTCTATCACTTGATTTAACAAGTACTGGTTTAAATAACATACCACATACGAATATGGACATTGCCAAATGGTGCATAACACTAGCGAGTTCATCTTTCTTAGCTTCATCTTTCGCTAATGCCCAAGGTGTAGTTTCATCAATATACTTATTAGCTCTATTGGATAATTCGTTTACCATAGCTAGTGCATCAGTAATCTTTAAATCATCCATTAAGTCTTCATAACTCTTAATAACTGTTTCAGTAAATGATTCAATCTCACCATCGAATGGTGTGACTTTTCCTTTGTATTCAGGGATTACACCATCGAAATATTTAATAATCATAGAAACAGTTCTATTTAATAAGTTGCCTAATGAGTTAGCTAGGTCAGCGTTACATCTTTCAACGAATTGTTCTGGTGAGAAGCTACCATCACTACCGAAATTGATTTCTCTAGCTAAGTAATATCTAACTGCATCTACACCATATCTTTCAATTAATGGGTATGGATCAACTACGTTACCTTTGGATTTACTCATCTTAGAGTCTCTCATCATAAGTAAGCCATGAACGAATTCTCTATCTGGTAATCTTAAGCCTAAGCTCATTAAGAACATTGGCCAATAAATAGCGTGGAATCTAGTGATATCCGCACCTATAACGTGAATGATTTCGCAATCAGGGTCTTGCCAGAACTTTTTGAATTTCTCTTCGTTATCACTACCATAGCCCAATGCAGTAATGTAGTTAGTTAGTGCATCTAACCAAACATAGATAACGTGTTTAGGATTTTCTCTAATTTGAATACCCCATGAGAATGATGTTCTAGAAACACATAAATCTTCTAATCCTGGCTTGATAAATGTATTAATCATTTCATTCTTACGCGATACTGGTGTTAAGAACTTAGGATTATCATCATAGAACTTAAGCAATTTATCTAGATATTTATTTGTTTTATAGAAATAACTTTCTTCTTTAGCTTTTTCTACCGGTCTCTTACAATCAGGGCAGAGATGTTCATCCCCTACTTGTGTATCTGTCCAAAATGCTTCGCATTCCTTACAATACCAGCCTTCATATTCACCGAGATAGATATCATCATTCTTTAACATTTTAGAGAAGATATCTTGAACGACTTTGACGTGCCTATCTTGTGTAGTTCTAATAAAGTCATCATTAGAAATCTCTAATACATCCCATAACTTATGGAATCCTTCAACAATGCCATCAACGAATTCTTGAGGTGTTTTACCTGCTGCTTTAGCGTTCTTTTCGATCTTTTGACCATGTTCATCAGCACCAGTTAAAAAGTAACACTCATATCCTCTGAGTCTTTTGTTTCTAGCATAGATATCGCATAAAGTAGTTGTGTATGCATGTCCAATGTGTAATTTTGCACTTGGATAATAAATTGGTGTTGTTATATAAAATCTTTTTTTGTTTGACATAATAATCTCCTTTTTTAAAACAATTAAATTCTAATTAATAATTAAAACTTAAAGACACATTCGTGCATAAAAAGGAGTTTGCATCATGTAAGGCATAGTAAAAACAATTGTTTTTTCATTATTAATTTCTTTTTTAATTTTCTTAAATTTCACGCGAAATAAAACCTTGCCTTTCTTTAGACATTACAATCATACCATTTTTCTTTATAAAATAAAGATTACTTGGTTATTTTTAGCAAATGCCTTGAGCAAGCATTGCTTCATATACTTTTAAGAAACCAGCAATATTAGCACCTAAAGCAAGGTTCTTTTCATTTCCATATTTCTTTGCGGTTTCATAACAATTCTTAAAGATGCTCTGCATAATACCTTTAAGTTTTGCGTCTACTTCCTCAAAACTCCAAGACATGCGTGATGAGTTTTGAGCCATTTCTAAGCCACTAACAGCAACCCCACCAGCGTTACTTGCTTTACCAGGAGCAAATAAAACATCATTATCATTAAAAAATCTAATTGCTTCTAAGTCACATGGCATATTAGCGCCTTCTGCAACCATAAAGCAGCCATTATTCTTAAGTTCTTTAGCGTTTTCTAAGTCAATTTCAGCCTGTGTAGCGCATGGAAGTGCGATATCACAAACATTCTTCCATAAGTCTCTAGAAACATTACCTGTCTTTACATTTGGATACTTTTTAAGATATTCATCAAGGAAAGCTCTTCTATTCATAGCAATAATTTCTAATGCATAATCAACATCAATACCATTTTCATCGTATACATATCCTCTAGTATTAGATAATCCAACTATAATAGCCCCTAGTTCTCTTGCTTTCTTCATCGCGTATGTAGCGACATTCCCAGTACCTGAAACCAATACTTTCTTGCCTTTGAAGTCTGTATTTTTATATGTCTTTAACATCTCACTAGCAAAATAGCATAAACCATACCCAGTAGCTTCTGTTCTAACTAAAGAGCCACCGAAACTTAAGCCTTTACCAGTTAATGTACCTGTAAATGTATTAGTTAATTTCTTATATTGGCCAAACATATAGCCAATTTCTCTAGCGCCTACACCTAAATCACCAGCAGGTACGTCAGTATCTGGACCAATATGTCTATATAATTCATTCATCAAAGCTTGGCAGAATCTCATAACTTCAGCATCACTTTTACCTTTTGGATCAAAGTCACTACCACCTTTGCCACCACCCATTGGTAATCCAGTAAGTGAGTTTTTGAAGATTTGTTCAAATCCTAAGAATTTAAGAATTGATAAGTTAACAGATTTATCAAATCTCATTCCACCCTTATAAGGACCGATTGCAGATGAAAATTGCACTCTATAACCAGTATTAACTTGAATCTTACCTGCGTCATCTACCCAAGGAATTCTAAAAGTAATTATTCTTTCAGGAACAATCAATCTTTCTAAGATAGCGTTTTCCTCTATCTTAGGTTCTTTATCAACAAAATAATCCATTGAATCAAAGAATTCTTCGACAGCTTGAACAAATTCTTTTTGTTCTCCATATTTTGCTTTTATATCCGCTAGTATTTTATTCAAATAATTACTCTTATACATATTTTTACCTCATAGTTAATTATATTACACTTATAATTACAATTTATAAAAGAACAAAACCCTTTTAAAGGGTCTTGTTTTAAAATAATCTAAAGACTAGTAACGCAATCAACACCATTAGTGCTAGTACTAGTACGCATGGAAGAAAAATTGTTAGAAAAGCAGAAATAAGCAACCCTTTTCTATCGTTTCCATCTATTTCAATAGGTTCCTCTTCTAACTCTTTTTTTCTTTGTTCATAAGATTCATTAGAAGAATACTTATGCATCGATTTAAAGAACCCATCTCTTTTTTTAATCTCTCTTCCCATTATTCTTTTACTTCTTTATTAAGTTTGAAAAGATAGTTACCATTTGAATCAATTTTCTTTTCAGGGAAGTGACAAGCGACAAAGTGTCCTTTTTCAATTTCTACTAATTCAGGAGGGACACGTTTGCATTTTTCACATGCCATATAACATCTTGTATGGAATTTGCATCCTTCTGGAGGTCTAACTGGAGAAGGAATGTTTCCTTCAAGAATAATTCTTTCTTTCTTAAGGTCGTCAATTTCTGTAGTAGGAATAGAAGAAAGTAACGCAACAGTATATGGGTGTCTTGGATCATTGAAGATAGTATTTGTATCTCCAACCTCGACTAAATTGCCTAAATACATAACACCAATTCTATCCGAAATATATTTAACAACAGACAAATCATGAGATATAAACAAGTAAGTTAAGCCATGCTTCTCTTTTAATTCATCAAGTAAGTTAATAATTTGAGATTGAATAGAAACATCAAGTGCGGAAACACATTCGTCACAAACAACAAATTTAGGTTGAACAGCAAGAGCTCTAGCGATACAAATTCTTTGTCTTTGACCACCAGAGAATTGGTGTGGATATCTATGAAGCATATAATCTTGCAAACCAGCACTACGCATAGTTTCAAGAATGTATTCTTTCATCTTGCTACTTCCATGTTTAAAGAAATCATGAGTGACAAGTCCTTCTTCAATAATTTGGCCAATAGTCATTCTTGGGTTTAAAGATGAATATGGGTCTTGGAAAATAATTTGTAAATCCTTTCTTAACCCACGCATTTCTTTATACTTTAATAAAGATAAATCAATACCACCATCGCTATATTTTTCACATTCTTGGAATTTCTCATCATTTGCGAATTGCTCTTTATATTTCTTAACTTCAGTAAGAGCTTTGTTACGAACGCTTCTCAATTGATTTTCTTTTTCTTTACCAGCCTCAAATTTAGCTTTTAACCTGGCCATTCTTTTTTCTAAAGAAAAGACTTTGCTAGAATCAGTTTCTTTTTCGATTTGGTCTGCTAACAAATCTATATTAATAGAGATTTTTTTATTAATTCTCTTTTGAGCAGCTAATGCTGTGTCTGCTTTAAATCTAGCTAATTCAAGCTTAGCGCCTGGAACAGGATCTTCTAAAGAAAAGAAACCTCCTAATACCCTAGCGCCTTGTGAAAATAATGTTGCAGCTTCTGCAGTATAAATATTTCGGTTTTGAAGTTGAATAAATGAAGCTTTCTCATCTCCACCTGCATCTTCAACTACCTTTTTTGCGGCTTCAGCTTTCTCAAACATCTTATTATATTCACGTACATATTTATTAGGATTTACTAAAATCTTATAAACATATCTAGGAGCAATATCAGAAATCATTCTTCCATAATAAATTGTGCTTCCAGCTGTTTGATTATAAAGCTGTAAGATAACCCTACCCAATGTAGATTTACCACATCCAGATTCACCAACTAAGGAAAAAGTTTCACCTTCATGGATATCAATTGAAATATCTTCATTAGCTTTTACAAAGAATTGGTCTCTTTGGAAGATAGAACTTTTAGCAATTGGAAAGTATTTTTTTAAGTTATTTATTGATAACAATTTTTTTGTGTTGTTCACTTCTTCTTTCCTCCTTATTTGGGTAGAAGCAACGAATCTTTTGGCCCTTAGTTACTTCTATTAATTTTGGTTCTTCATTCATACATTTTTCTGTTGCATATTTACAACGTGGTGCAAACTTGCATCCTTTAGGCAGTGCTAATGGATGTGGAACAACGCCTGGAATAGGTTCAAGTTTTTGATGTTCTTTACTTGACCTAGGAATAGAGTTCATCAAGCCTTCTGTATATGGATGCGAGACTTTGCAATCTGAAAAAATAACATTCGCGCTACTTTGTTCGACTACTTGTCCACAATACATAACAACAACGTCATCAGCCATTTCGTTAATAACACCTAAATCGTGAGTGATGAAAATAATTGATGTTCCGTTTGTTTTTTGTAAATCATTCATCAACTTCAAAATTTGAGCTTGAATAGTAACATCTAAAGCAGTTGTTGGCTCATCAGCAATTAAAATCTTTGGTTTGCAAGCAAGCGCCATAGCTATCATTACACGTTGTCTCATACCACCTGAAAGTTGGTGAGGGTATTGTCTAGCTACTGTTTCTGGATTAGGGATTTGAACTGCTCTAAGCATTTCAATAACCTTAACATTGAGGAAATTAGCAATCTTTTTATGTTCTTTAGCGGCTAATTTTAAATCTGCCTTACGTTGTTTGTTGATTTCATTGACTTTAGTTTTTGCGTCTTTTCCTTCAGGATTACCATTTTCTATTTCTTTAATTAGAGCATCATATTTATCGTTAATTTGTTTCTTCTTTTCTTCATATTCTGC
>JAILIF010000090.1 GCA_024695405.1 Bacilli bacterium | reverse complement strand
TTAATGAGAGAGGCTATGGGAATTTCAAAACATACAGCAATAGGCTTTATTAACGGGGATAATGAAGCAATTGGCAAAGTATATTTAGAATACAAAAACTTAATGTACTTCATTATCGCTAGTTATGTAAAAAATCAAAGTGATTGTGATGATGTTTTAAGTGAAGCCTTTCTCAAAGCAATTGAGCATAGAACAGAGATTAAATCCCCTGATAATCTCAAATCGTTTTTATGTACAATTGCGAAGAATCAAGCTATTACCTTCCAAAAGAAGAATAGTAGCGTTGTGGTTTCCTCTATCATTGATGAAATGTATGGAGAAAACGATAGGACAAATCATGTTTTAAATATGATCGAACCTGTTTTGTCAAATAAAGAAACAATTGTAGTTTATTTGCGTGTTATTTATTCCTACTCATGGGAAGAAATCGAGCAAGAAGTTGGTATTCCTAATTCTACCGCTAGAAGACTATATAAGAACGCAAAAGAGAAACTAAGAAAGGAGTTAGCATGGACTTTGGAAAAAGCATAAGAAAAAGAGCTCAAATGATTGATAAGAAGCTCGATGAAATTGTACCTAATCCTTATGCAAACACTACTGAAGTAAAACAAAGTAGTCGTAGCCATAGGAAAGTTAACAAACCTTTATTTGTTTCTTTAGGTGCAGTTTTAGCGTGTGCTTGTATTTCTCTAGGAATAGTGGGCCTAGTTCAAATTCTCAAGAATAATGCTTATAAAAGTAGACCTATAATAAATCCTAATTACAGTGTTATAGATGCTCCAGAAGATACTACACCATATCAAGGAAGAACTCCTAAACTTGATATTAATAATTATGTTTCTATTAACTTTGGGTTCCCTGAATTTTCATATTTCTCATTCTTTGCTAAAAATAAATCTCAAACTAGTATGATGGCACCTAATAAAAATGTATTTGAAGAGGAAGAAACAGAATACACAACAATGCCACCAATGGAGTCTTATTATGGTGATGATGGAAAAATTCATAATCCATTACCTGTATATGAAAATTATAAATTTGGTGAATTAGTATATTTTGAATTCATAAATAGAAGTAACTCTTTTGTAGAAGAAAAAGTTGGTGCAGGACATATTGAAGGTTTATTTGTTAGAACAAATGTATATGATAAAAACATTCTTATCTTTAAAAATGGAAACAAATTCTATTCATGTTTAGGAGAAAAAGCAAATTTTGATTCTAATGGCATGCCTGTTGAGTTAACTTTTGCTGGAAACGAAAGTATTGATGGTTGGGATATAGTTGAAGATGAAAATAAAGAAGTACCTATATCAATCTACTTTAATAGTGAGAAAGGATATGAAGGAGCGTACTCAATCAATATTGATGGTTCATCATTAGATATTAAAGAAGATAGCGTTTATTATATTCACTACACATATAGTATTCCTGTTAACGAAGTTCGTAAGTTTATTGGATTAGCTCCTGATCCAAAGTTTGAGAATGTAACTTCTACAAATAAATATGGTGCTCAAGAAATTGAGTTTAAGTATAAAACTACATTCACATTAGAAGAATTTGGTTCTAATACATTTGATTATGAAGGCACTAATAATAAAGGTGAACCAGTGTATACTTTTGGAAATGTTATATTTGTTTTAGAAGGATACTATTGGAAGAACTCTTATTTCATTTATGATTTAAATAGAGATGGATATAGAGACTTCATCTATTCAGGTAAGAATGATGGTGGTTATTATGCAATTGTATATGACTTCCATAATGAAATGTTTATAACAGGAGAAGTTATAGATAGAAATTTCTATTTATGGTATACAATTAAAAATAATTCGCTTCTCGCTATTAAATGCAATAAATACGATATTGAAAGCGAAGATGATATTTATGGATACGCTGATATCATTTGGAATAGTAATTATTCTATCTCTTTAGAGTGGCTTGATGAAGAAATCTAAGCAAATTATCAAGCAATTCAATTTCGTTTCTTAAAACGGCTAAATTCATAGAAATAACTATAGTTTGATATGCTTTTTCAAATCTTAACTTGATTTTAAAAGAGAATTGTAATTTATATGATAAAAACCCGCCATCAGAGCGGGTTTGTTTTGTTTAGTAATACTAGTTAACTTTAACTGCTTCGATAAGTTGTGGTAACTCAAGTGGAGCGTAGAAGAAGTAACCTTGCATTAATGATTCTCTTGTCATGTCACGGATTAACATGTATTGGTCTTTGTTTTCAACACCAACGACTGACGCTATTAAGCCGAGCTTGTTAGCTTGGCTAACTAATTCGTTAAGAGCTTTTAATGAAGCTTGGTTAACATCGATATCTCTAATTAAGTTACGAGGAATCTTAACTTCTGGAATATCAAGAGCTTTAATCTTATCAAGTGACAAATATTTACCAGTGTACTGGTCAACAGTCATATGGACACCAATCAATTTAAGTTTAGAACAAATCGATCTGAATGCTTCATAGTGGTCGCTTAATTCGTGCTCAACAATTTCGAATGCTAAGAAGTTCTTAGGGAATGCGTATTTAGAAACTAAGATAGAAATATTTCTTAAGAAGTTTTCATCAGAGAAGAAGGAATAGTCAGTATTTAAGGATAGACGTGTAAAGTTACGTGTCTTAAATAAAGTTAAACCATATTTCTGATAAATATCACCAATATAGTTAATCAAACCGTTTGAAATAATACTGATTTTATTTTGTTCAGCAGCGGCTTTAATAACTTCAAACGCACTTAATGCTTGTCCACGATAATCATCACTTAAACGAATAAGGATTTCAGCACCCATAATGTGTTTATTTGCGGCTTGCAAGATAGGCTGTAAGTTAACCTTGAAGGAGCCTTCTTTGAAGGATTTTTCAATAACTTCAGAAATGAACTTACTACGTGAAGCACTACGGAAGTATTCAGTATCTTCAAAGTAGATTTCATCGAGATGGTCTTTATGCTTATATGTAGTAAGAACTTGTTCACAGTGACGTAATAAGTCGGCGTGAGTAGGGAATTCCTGTGGATATCTAACTGCGAGATAGTTGATAGTCATTGGAATGAATTCCTTATTGTCTAACTCAATAAAGACTTCTCTTGAGAATGTATATAACTTTTCACAGACATCGATAACTTCAGTAGAACCTGAATCAGGAAGGATTAAAGCAATCTTAGTATTATCATATACATAGAACTTATTATCTTTTTCAAAACGTTCGTTCATATGATCTGCAAATTTACGTATATATGTTGTGTAGCCTTCATTACCATACGCTGTTAAGATGTCTTTAGCGTTTTCAATGTTTAGAAGAATGACATAACCTCTACCTGAAACAGAATAAATGTTTCTTAAATCTTCGTTTAAAGCGTGGTATGAGTTGATTAAGAAGTCTGGATCGAAACGATTATGGCCTTCTTTAATATCAAGAGGTCTAATCAACATACGAGTAACGTTTTCAACGTTAGAACTTAGAATTAAAGAAGTTTCATAGTTAACGTCTTTAAATGGTTGTATCATTTTTGTTTGAGTTTTGATTGGACAATTCTCACAAGGCTCCTTAAGACCATAAATAGCCTTATAGCATTTCTTATTTTTACATTTTCCAAAAGTATCGATAAATGTATCAGAAATATCAACAATATCGTAGCTATTCTTATCAATAGCGTAACTCATATAGTTAGTTAATTTCATAAGAATATCACTTCTTTCAGAAGATGATTTTAGACGTGTTAATTGAGTAGTTTCACGAATGATAGCGCCGATTTGGTAAGCAATAGAGAAAGTAGATTCATGTAGATAAGAATCTAAGTGCATATCTCTTTGATAATTTAAAAGGTAAATTAAACCTAAAGCGCCGTTATCATCACTAACAACGTAAACAAAGCCAGAGCCGATACCCGCTTTATCTAAATAGTTACCTAATTCAACATCCATACGTGAACGTGTAGAGAAGAAATATGAACCATCTTGGTCACAAATACTTTGAGTTATTTGTAGTAATTCAGGACCGATAGTTTCTCCTTCTTTTAAGAAAATTTCTTTTCTATTGTTAATAGCAACATAGTTAACGAATTTGTTAATACTATCATCACGCATAATAACGCCGACATAGTCAGCATTAATGAACAAACCGAATTTATTTAATTGTTCACGAATGGTTGCTTTAACGTCTGATCCATATGTTTTTTCGATTTTAACAGATGCCAAAGTAGAAACTAATTGGTTAGCGCGGTTAAGCGAATATGCACCATGTAAAACAACATCAGCTTTCTTTTTACTAGCACGTTCTGGGAAGTAGTAGTTGACGTTTTCACTTTGACGATCAGCATAGCGTAAATCTGAAATAATATCTTCAATGTCGGAATAAGGATAAATAACAACAGATGTTCTAGCGACAACTAAAGCTTTACCATTAGGAGTGTTCTTAACCATCGAAGAACATTTGATAAACATTTCACATTCATCTTTTAAGTGGTTAATTGAGTCAATTTGTGGAATATAAACAATAAATCCTGTTTTATCAGAGTCGTTAGCGATAAGAATATTAGGGTAATTGAATATTCTTTTAGCGTTATCAATGATTTGAGTTAATGATTGGCCAACTAAAATATCAAGTTTTTCACCATAATATAAGTGAACAAATGCGTTTCTATATGCTTGAGAAAGCATTATGATTTCTGGAATGCTTCTTTCAAACGCTCTAAATTTAATTGTTCCTAAACCATTACTAGATAAAGGTAGATCTAAAGAACTATAATCGCCATCTTTAGAATAAACAACACTTCTAGACAAGTGAGCTTCTGTTTTATCTAATGCATAGTTAAGTTCTTCAAATTCTTGAACTTTTTTAGAAGGATATCTAGGGAAATCCTTTTTATTTGCAGCAAAATTATCAACAACGTTTTTACTGATATCAAATAAACTCTTGAAATAAGTATTATACGCAATAGCGTTAATAATAATTAAAACTATAGCAAGAATAGCTAAGATGCCCGCTAAAATAAGGACAAGATAACGATAGAAGACTAAATCCATACCACCTTGGCCTTCAGGAACTAAAGATAAATATGTAATTAAGATAGTTACACCTAGAGTAAGTAAAAGAGCAATGATAAAGAAGTTATTAAAGCCAAGCATTGTGCCTTTAATAGAAGGAAGTCTATTCTTTTTAATAGGCATTTTATTTGCTGGGACTTGCTTTACAGGTCTTTGCATATCAGTAGTCTGTTTTTTAGCCATTCTTCACCCCTCCTTTATTGCTTAACAACGTCAGTTCTTCCAATATCGCCGATAAGGGAAATAATGACTTTACCTATACTTGTATATTGCTCTAAGACACTAAGGTATTCCTGAATACCACTCTTATAGCCGATTTTACGTCCAACAACTGCAACAGCAGCATATGGAACGTCATGTAATTTTGAAGCGACAGCGATACCGCCAATTTCACTTGAAAGGACAACTTCGCCAGCGATACCAAAAATCATATCGTTATTACTAACTGCGTCCATTTTTTCTTTATCTTCAGGATGGTAGTTAGAACTAATCCATGTACATAATCTATGTGGTGCACTAGTACGGTTTTCTAAGGATGAATAAATAGCTTCAGTAATTTCGGCGTTACTTAAGAATGATTGTTGAAATCCAGGAATTTGTCCCTTGCTAACAGTAGTGACATCACTTAAATTGACGTCTCCGATAACGGTCTGCCTACAAATACAAATATCCCCAACATTAAGTGAATCTGTAAATGATTGAACTTCACCTACATAAATAACTAAGATAACCATGAATTTTTCAATAACATGGGAAATAACTGCAGCAGAAAGATATGAAGAATACATATCCTTTAATAACATAACCTTTTGGTTAAAGATTTCACCTTCATAAGCAGTGAATTGATTTAATACACTGATTTCCTTTTTGTTTTTAAGGATACTTTCAAAGTAGAGAATATCGTCATTAGATGATCCAACGATTAAAATCATTTCTTATTCCCTCCTTTGCGCTTTTCAAATGTATTTTCAATTAAGAAGTTATCAAAAGCTTCTTTGGAGATAGGACGAGAGTAGTAGTAACCTTGAATAGTGTCGCATTTAAGTTTCTTTAAAATTTCAACTTGTTTAACGTTATCGACACCTTCAGCAATACTTTCAAGGCCGTTGACAGAACAAAGGTTGATTAAGTAACGGACTGATTCTTGAGTCTTTAAGTCTTCAACAAGGTTATCGACTAAAGATTTATCAATCTTGACCTTATCGATAGGTAATTTACATAAGTTAGCGATATTGGAGTAACCTGTTCCAAAGTCATCCATTAAAATTTGTAATCCACGTTCTTTAATCTTCTTAAGATATGAAATAGCTAAGAATGAGTTAGCTTGAGAAGTAGATTCAGTAATTTCAACTTCGATATATTTAGGATCCAAATCAAAACTATCTAAGATTTCTGTTAAGTCGTTTAAGAAACCAGGAGCGTAGAATTCATACAAAGAGAAGTTAACTGATACAGGAAGTAATCTTCTACCTCTACGTTTATTTTCTGATAAGTCTTCACAAACACGTCTAAAGACGTACATATCAATTTCGTGCATGATACCACCAGCTTCTGCTTTAGGTAAGAATTTATCTGGACCAGAGAAACCATATTTAGGTGAGTTCCAACGAATTAAAGCCTCAGAAGAAACAACTTCATTAGTTTTAAGTGAGAATTTAGGCTGATAGTAAACAATGAATTCTTTATCTTTCATTGCTTGCTCGATTTCTTTAATATCATCTTCAGTAACAGTTCTAACTAATCTCTCGTCGTAATATGTCTTTTCTTCGAAGTTCTTTTCAGAGAAACGTAATGCAGTAATCGCGTTATCAATAGACATAGAAATAGTTTCTCTTGGGTTAATAACTTCAGTAATACCGAAGAATGGTTGAACATAAACGTGGATTTGTTTTTCTTCGACAATCTTAAATAAGTCAGTAGACATATCACTGATGAAGTGTTCAATGAATTCTGTATTTAAGAATGAATAAATAATGAAGAAGCCATGATAGAAGCAGTAGACGTTAGATTGCTTTACTTTACGTCCATGCGTATCAAAGAATTTAGAAATATATTCAGAAATTTCACCATTTAAGATTGCTACGACAGAGTTTTGAGCAGCTGCTTTAGTGATAGAAGTATTAGATGGTGAGAATGCAATAACATATGCAGGTTTGTTTTTAAATCTGTTGTTCTTTAAATCTTTAACTTTCATGAGCAAAGCATGATAGTTATAGAAGTCAGTTTTTCTAGCGAGGTTATAAGTATTCTCAATGACTAATTCATCTACCATCATCTTGACAGAACTGAAATTTAAAGCGCCTCTAACCGCAATAAAGGCAGTGATTAAAATGACAGCAAGGAAAACATACCTAATAATAGGCATAGCATCGAAGAATTTTAAGAATAGTAACGCTAAATAAGCGACTATCTCAATTCCACCGATGATAATTTCAGTAAAGAATGCTATTTTTGCTTTCTTTAGTCTTTTCATCTTTACTTATTCTCATCCTTTCCTTTCAACATTTCATTAATCATTTCTTGCTTTAATTTTTCATAGTCTTTTTCAGACATATTTTCAATTTTATTAGTTGCAACTTCTCCATTAGGGCCCTCTGCAGCCAATTGCTCTTCGTCATCATCTTTATATGCTTTAAAGATGTCTAATACAGAAGTAATAACAATATATAAACACGGAATTAATAAGCAAATCAATAGTCCCCATATAGAAGATAAGAATCCAGATATTCCACCTACAAAGGCTGAATTAGTTTTAACTACACCAAGTAATTCTTTTTCGCTGAAAGCCTGATATTGACCTTCTTGAGCTTGGTGTTCACTGATATTTATACCATGTACAAAGAAGATATATTTTCCATTACCTTCTTCAACATCTTCGTTAATTCTGATGTTAAAGAGTTGGTGTGTCATTACAATTGGGTTACCATTTACATCTTTAACGTTATCTGTTTGATAATTGTATTCTGCAAAGCCAGAATTAACTTTTGTTGTGTAGGAATCAATAAACGATAAATTTAGATTGCGTTCGTCAGTTTTATCCAAATTTAAGTCTTTAATAGCGTTCCATTTTTCAACAATATCTTTAGGGTCTTCTTTATGAACTATAATCACTGAATCAACAGGATAAACAGGTTCCATAGAATCTGTTAAAACTTTGAAAGAATAAAAACCAAAGGCGTGTCCTTCTTTGTTGTCTGATCTAGTTACAACCTTAGAAATATTGCAGCCTGCAGCAAAAACGAAAATAACTCCAAGGATGCCTGTAACAACCCATTCAATTATTTTCCTTACTTTGCTTTTTGGTTTTTTAACTTTCTTACTTTTCATTTTCTTCGTTTTCTTGATTTTCTAATGGCTTCATTCTCTTAGCGTATTTTCTCTTTTCCGCTTTAACCATTTCTTTTCTTTGCTCTCTTTCGAGTCTCTTTTGTTCTTTAGCTTTAGCTAATGCTTTTTCTTTACATTGTCTTACATAACGTTTATGTCTTCTAGCTTTAGCTCTTTTTTGTTTTTCGGTTAAGTGATTTGCTCTTTCTGCTTTTCTTGCAGCAACTTCAGCTTCTTTTTGAGCTCTTGCTGCTTGACGTTCTTCGAGCTCTCTAATCTTATCAGCGACAATTTCTTCATTGTTTTTAGCTGATTCTACTAAAGCATTACGAGCATTTCTGAGAAGTTGTTCACGTTCTCTTAAATTTCTAAGTTCTTCTTTCTTACGAGCAACTTCTTCTTCATATAATCTTCTATTAATAGTAGTGGCAACACGCGCTTCCCAAATTTTGAGTTCATCTTTCTTACGTCTAATGAGAGCTCTTAATTCTGTATAGTCATCGTGTTTTTCAAGTCTTTCTGCAATTTCATCAGCGTAGTATTCTTTTTCCTTATTATTTAAGTGTTGAGGAATTCTACTTCTTGCTTGTAAGTTACGGATGTATTCTTCATCCATTCTAACAGTTTGAATAGGACCTTTTTGAATAGGACCGAATATAAACATTTCTTCATCGATAGAATCAAGAACTCTAGGTTTAGATTCTTTTTTAACTTCTCTAATAGGCTTAGCGGATGATTCTTCTGAAGAAATAGCAAAGAAATTCGCTAATAAAGTTTTATTAACATCTTGGAAATCTTGATCAGAGAAATCTGAATAAGTCTCACTGACGTTATGGTTAACACCAATACTGTCGTAAGATTCAATAAATCTATATAATTCGTAACACTTATGATAAGCAGGATTCTTTTTAAGAATGTTAGTCATCATAATAGGGTTACGTACATCTCTTTCATTTTTAAGTTTTTTCATGAAGTCAGAGTTATAGTAGTACATCATATATCTCTTAACTTCTAAACAACGATCAATATAGGATTTTGCTTCATCCATACTTGATTCGATAGGTTGAGTTATTTTGATTTTTGTTTCAATTTCAACTTCCATTCCATCGACATTAGATTTGTTTTTAACATATAAAACATCTGCGTTATTGATTTCAGCAAATTGAAGAACATAATCTAATCTCTTTTGGACGAAACTGACTAAGTGTCTAATTAAAGTAGCGATAAATCTATTTTCATATGTAGCATATTGATCATCACTACCTAAGTTTAAGATTTTAGATGGAATAACGTTTCCGTTTTCATCAATTTCTTTAATGTAGTTAGTGTGTGATGATAAGTGTTGAACTGACTCCGCGCCAATTTTACGGGCAAGTTCAACCTTAACAACTTCGCCAACTGTTTTAGTTGTAATTTTTGGTAATTGAACGATAGCACCTAAATCATAAATACAGTCTTCAATTCTAGCGATCCAAGAAGTGTCAAAAGATGAAGATTCAATTCTCTTCATCTTCAAAACATGGGTTCTTCCACTTTCGATACTTTCCAATATTTCTTGGACTTCTGTATCAGAAAGAGAATCCATCGCTTTAATATATTTTTGATGTAATTTCTGATATTTAGTTTCTTTCATTATCAAATTAGTAATTATTAATAGTCAAATATTAATAAAATTAGTTCATACGAATGAGGGTTTGAATGAAGTTATGTGCCATTTTGAATGTGCCCTTACCATAGAGCTTATCTAACATACCTTCAAGTTCTTTAAGTTCATCTTTAAGGAAGCCAATGTTTAAAGATTGGAACTTCTTTAAAATCTTATTAGTAAAGATGAAATCCAAACCATCAAGTTCAGTACCGCCGCAACCGACGTATACTGGAATAAATTGTTTTAATTGTTTTAAGATACGGTTACCAAAAGCCAATCTGAATTTTTTAATGACGAATGAATCGAGTTCATCAAATTTTTGTAAGATACCTTCAGAAACTGGGAATTCTTCTCTAGCTTTATCATATAGTCTAGCTAATTGAGCATATGGGAAGTTCAAACTATCAGTTGGCTCACAATCGAATGGGATACCTTTATCATCAAAGAATAATGACATAGCACGGTCATAAACTTTATCGGAAATAGTGAATGTAGAGTCATCGTTGTTCGCTGTTCCGAAGAAAATAACGTTTTGAGGAATAGTCAATTTACCTTCTTCTAAGTGCTTAGGGTCACCTGCGACAGTAGTGCCGATAAGTTCGATTTTCCAGTCATCTGGGTTAGGCATTTCAAGAATAGATAAGAATTCAGCAAAGTAGTACTCAATACGAGCTAAGTTCATTTCATCGAGAACGATAACGTTCATGTCGTAACGATAGGTAGCAGTATATAACGCTCTTAAGAATTCTGATTCATTGAACTTTTTAGTGAATTCGTTATAGTAACCAACTAATTCAGTACGGTCTTTCCAAGATGGTTGGACAGGACAGATAGCTGAGTCATAAGTAATAAATTTACCAAGTGCGTATGCTAAGGAAGTTTTACCTGTACCAGAGATACCTTCTAAGATAATTAACTTAGATGTAGCCATACCTGCGAATAATTGTCTAATTGGTTCGATTTTGTAATAAAGGTGTAATTTTGAAGCAGCGAATGCACGGAATCTGTTACACAATTCTTCAAGTGAAAGACGTTCAATATCTGGAATAGTCATATCTTTTCCAGCGTATTGATGATCAACATAAACTAACTTAGGGAATCTAGAAGCAACTTCTTCAATAACTTCTTGGTCTTCTTTGTGGTCAGCAGGATTGCCTAAACCTAAGTAAGTTGATTTAAGATTGAGAATTTTATCTTTTTCTTGAACAGCGTTGTAAAGTTCATAGTTCAAACGCTCGACTTCACGACGTAATTCATCTTTTTGAATTTCTCTTTTACAGAATTTAACGTATTTCTTAAATAAAAATACGAGAAGGAAAATAACGCCGCCTAAAAGACATAAGAATAATAGACCAAAAAGGCCGAAGAAAACCCAGCCTACAGGTCCCCATAATTTAGACCAGTTATTAAATAAATTAGCGTATTGAATAAAATCCGCTCTAATAGAGTCTGGTCTAGCTAATTCTCCGTTCCAAGGAGATGCAAATAAAGTAACAAAGAATTTGCCTAAGTTGCTAAAAAACGCTACTAGCATTTCTTTCAAATAACTGAAATATTGTGCCATACTACTTAAAATCTCCTTGTCTGTAAAGTTTAAAATGAATACTCATATCGAATGCAGCTTCTTGAGTTGCATCAACATTATCTCTATCCCACCCTTCGAGATATACAGATAAAGTTATCGGATGAGGAATATTAGGCAATAATTCAATTAAGTAACCTTCATTCTCATTGCCTGAATGTTTTGACACATCAGCGACTTCAGGGCTGATGCTTTGCTCTACTGCAAATGTGACGTTATTTTTTAAGTCTTCCATGTCTAGAGCTCTCACGCCTTTACGTGTACCTGCGTTAAAACAAGTATGTTCACCTTCAGCTGGAACATCTTCTGTAGCAGGTGGAAGATAAACGATATCGTGATCTTGATCTAATATTTCGCCAAATAAGGTTTCTTTAAGGTCAGATTCATCATGATCAGAGTAATAATCAAAATAATCTTTTCTGATGGAAGTGCTTAATCGACCCCCAAACACTACAGGGTCTTCACTCTTTTTTGGGTCAATAATAGTATAATTACTATTTGTAAGATTTTCATAGTCTAAAATTGAAATACGTAAAGAATCTTCGATTTTGTTAAGACTATTAAGTGTTGAAACACGGTAAGATTCAAATAAATCTTCTGTTCTTTCTGTCTTAACTCTTTCGTAGATTTCTTGTTTTTCTGACTCATCTTCAATTCCTAATGTTTCAATTTCGTCTTCTGCGATTTCTTTAATTTTTTTATTGGTTAAGTCTTCTGCTTTTTCTATAGCTTTTGCTTCATTGACTCTAACGTTAGGTTTAATAGTGGTTTTTTCACTATCAAACGTTACGAACATGTCATGATCTGAGAATAAGAAGAATCTTTTTGAGAAGAAACCTTTATTAGCGAATTTTGCTTGAGGATCTTTTCTAAACCCAGTTTTGTACTGAGCTATAAAAGATGGCTTTTCATTAGATGCGTCATTGATCCACCCACTGCCTTCAGAAAGCATGGAAGAGACTGGAATAAATCCTTCTACTTTGCCAAAGTCATCTTCAGTGAGTGAATCTTTCGCATATTCTAAATTATCATCCGTGGAAATCTTTAAATCAGCATCAACATCTATTTTGATTAAAATGTCGTTAACTGTAAGTCTTAAAGATCCAAGGAACCAAGCAATTGACATTGAAACTGATGAAACAAGAAGAAGATTAAGTCCTACTAAGAGGAATAAAAATCTTTTTTTCATAATTTCTAGTTTTTTGTGTTTGTTGTTTGTTTAATAAATTAATTTCAAGTTAATTTTTAATGTTTACGATTAGTTAATAGAGAATTCTAAATCTACAGAGAAAGTGTGTCCAAGCGTGGACAAACCATCGTCTGTTCCATAATTATTGTTAACAATATTGGAATCCCAACCTTCTAAATAGATTGATAAATCAACGTAACCATATTTTTTGTAATTATCAGTTCTCGTTATTCCCTTACCTGCTGTATATGTAGAATTAACAGCATATGATTTAGCTTTTGTTTCACATGTACATGGATGAGATTGTGCCATATCAACAGGATATACACCTACTTGATGATTTGCATGGAAAGTAGTGCAATCATCATAGTGAATGCCTTCATCTACAGTAACTTTACTTGTAGAGTATACAATAGGATCAGTTTCCCATTCGCCATAAGCTATTTCTTTACCCTGATATGAATCATAGAATCTATCGAAATTTAGATTCAATGGGCCACCGACTTCAAGATCATTATCATTTACTGCATTTGGATCAAAGATGAAATTTTTACTTGTATCTGCTTCTGCAGGATAATCAACTTTACATCTAACAGCTTGGGCTAAGTCAACTTGATTTCCATCACGATAATCTAAATCTTCAGTAATAAAACTGGTTAAGAAGATTTCTGTATCTTCAAGATACTTGGGATCGCCATTGTCTTCTCTTTCGTTGCTTATTGCCCTAAATACTAGTGGCAAATAGAAATAGTCATGTTTATCAGAGACTAAATCCGTGTATTTCCAATCTTTTTTTCTATTGGTAGGTGTGTTCTTAAAACCATTCCAAGTGTTTGGTGCGAGAGTGTCGGTATCGTTACCAATATCTTCGGCCCATCCAGCCTCATAATGGCCGGCAGTAATGGCATTAAGGAAACCTTGGCCAGAACCAATTTCATGTTGGAAAGTTTTTAAAATCTCGGTTAAATAGTTACCTCTAATCCAGTAAATATAGAATGATTCTGTATCCAATGGATTAAACTTAACATTTTGTTCGAGGACGTATTCACCTAGATTATATGTGCTTTCCAATGCAGGAATACGAGAATTGGAACGCAAACCGACTTGAATTTCTTTGTCAGCTTTAATTGTTGTACCAGTCATGTCTACTTCAACGTCTTTTTGGTAAGAATACCAAGCATATGTTCCAGTAGCAGCACCTGTTGCACAAGCAATAATAGCTGCATATAAGCCAATTTTAATTAATTTCTTGCCTTTGTGGATATGCATTGATTGTTGCTCCAATTCTAAGCGAAGCTTCATCAGGAAGCTCTTTACATTCATTATCTTCGCCTTCTAACCAGAATAGCAAAGTGTACATTTTTGATTCACCAGATTTTAAATTGTTTGAAACAGTCGCTAATACTGTATCACTTTCAAAGAGTTCTGCCTCTCCGAAGTAATTAGTAGTACCTTCAGGGCCACTTATATATTCTTTATAATTTTCGTGGCTTGAATCATAACGAGATTTGCTACGACGAGCATATACAATAGGACTTCTATCTGCTTCAAAAATCATTAATCTTAAATATTCGTCTAAACTAGCAGCGCCATTATTTGGCTTAATATTCTCAGTTAATTCGATATCCATATCATAGGATGCATCGATGCTGCCTGAATTTCTAATGAAGAACGTATATTTGAAGAAACCCAGTCCGTTTCCAACTGATGATTGACCAAGAGTGGAATCAGTATTCTCGTTGTGAATTTTATCGAAAGTATTACCTTTAGCTTCATTTAAAAACCATTTGTAAGAATAAGCAGCTGTAAAATTTTGAAGATCATTGACACTTAAGTAAGTTGTTTCTTCTTCTTCCATATGATCAGAATGTTGATACATAGTCAAAGAAACACCGCTATTTTTTAAATTAACAGTGAAAGTACCTACTTGGTGACCAAGGAAAGCTACTATAGCAAATATAGATACGCCTATAGCGCCTATAATCGCGAATATTGCAGCAATTTTACGTCTTCTTTTTCTTTTTACTAGTTCAAAATTGTACATGAAAACTTTCTTTCTTTACTTCGCTTCAATAAAATTTTTTGTCCCTATATGTTTCAAATAAAAAACCAGTCGCCCTATTATCCATTACGGTGGTTTTCATTGAAACCAAATCGGCAACTGGCTATCTAATTCATAGACCCTTTAGCTTTGCGTCACCGAATCACTTCGGCTTTGCCTTTCGCAACTTCATATTATTATATAAATAATTATCTTGTCAACAAAATTTGCTAAAATATATAGATTTTTTTGTTATCCAGGTTTCTTATATAAATTTATATAAAAAGTTTAATTTAGTCTAATAAAGCAATAAAAAAATAGCCATTTTTAGCGGCTATTTGGAATCTTTTGATTCTTGCATCATCTCTTGTAAAATCTTTTGTTTAAGAGCTGCTTTTTCTTCTTCTGAGAGATCACTAAGAGATACTGATTTCTTTTCTTCTTTTTTGCCAGTCTTCTTTATGTACCAGATTGTTAAGCAAACATTTGTTATGAGAAGTAAAGACAAAGGAAGAACATCTAATAAAAGAATTCTTAATGGTTCAGTTTGGAACCAACCTAAGAAAGTAGTTGAATCGATAGCACGCCTTGACTCAGGCATGTTAGCCAAAATCACAATGCTAAAAACAAACAACAATATTGTTACCAATACATCGAGTGCTATACCAGCGATAATAAGCGATTTCTTTGCCTTTGGATTCATTTTATTTTCTCCTATAGCCTTGTTACCTATTTATCTTACATTTACTATCGCTTTAATACAATATTTTTCTTGGCATTAGGGACTTTAATTTATTAATTGGCTAAAAATGATAATTCTACATTGATGTGAAATTTAACATACTATGAATGTTTAAAAAAATCCCCTCTAAAAGAGGGGATTACTTTTATAACAGTAAATATTAATTCGTTATAAATTAAGCACCAAGACTGAATGTTACTTTTAATGAAACATCTTCAATGTTAACGATTTCTGCAGTTCTAGCAAAAGTTGTTGTTGATGCAGTAGTGTCGACTACCCAGTAATTTTTATCTGCTGGTTTGATAGTTGAAGTCATGCCAGCGATTTCTTCCATAACCGCACCATCAGCGTTATAGAAATATTTATTAGTAACGCCTTCTGCTTGATATTGGGCTACTGTTTCACTTGCACCACATTCATGTAATGTAACGTAGCCAGCTGTTCCAGCTCTGTCAATCAATGCACCATCAAAGAATGCTCTCATTTTAATTGAATAACCAGCTGTACCATTACCGCCTGAGGTTACAGCTTGAGGAATATCAATACCTGTCATTACGATAGATGATTTTGTAGCATAAGTATGGTCAGTAGAATTTTCTCTATTAGCAAGGTTTAATGTACCAAGGTAGCCAGCTTCTGATGCATAAGCTTGGACAGGAGCTTGGGAACCAGTTGCTGCAGAAGCACCGCCATAGAAATCAACTGCAACAGCATTCATAATTGAAGGACGGCTATTGCCTGAACCCCATGCTGTTACATCTTCTAAAGTAATAGTTAATGTTGCGTCATCAAAGCTTGCACCATCACCAGCAATAAACACGTCGTAATCATAGTAGTGGGTATTTAAAGAAGCGTTGCCATAAACTAAAGCGTTTAATGCAGCTTCATTTGCTGGAGTACCTGTTTCAGGGTTGATTGTATTTCCGCCAGTGCTGATATACTTCAAACCTGATGCATATGAATTAAGATCGTGAGTACTTGGTTGGAAAGAATGAGCATCGCTATCAGCAAAGTCAACACCTGTAGTTCTATCGTTTGCTTTTGGTAAGCCATAGTTCTTATTACTATCATCAACATACTTTGTAATAATAATTGAACCTTGACCTTCTGCTGAAATCTTCATACCTTCAGCAGTGACTGTTTTGTTCATAGAGAACCATGCAACAGTACCTGTGACTGTAGCTGCAGTTGACATAACTAACATGGCAAGTGCAGGAATAATAATTTTAGATTTTTTCATAATTATTTAATTTCTCCTTATAAAGGCTATATAATGACAAAAATCATCCAATTAAGCCTTTTTAATTGAATGG
>JAILIF010000087.1 GCA_024695405.1 Bacilli bacterium | reverse complement strand
ATATCATTAGTTTGTAAAAATTCATCATTATAATCTTTACCACTAATAATGATTTTTTCATATGGTTTTACATCAGTGTCTATTGTGATTTTATAGATATCATTATAACTTTTATCTTTAAATGTACTTTCACCCATACTTACACCAGGCCAATCTGCATTAGTGCCACATTCGCCCCACATATATAGATGTAAATCTTTTAATCCTAAATTATTAATAAAATAGTAATCAAAAATTGTTTGATCGGTACTAATTACAGTGACCAAACAAGTTTTAACTGCTTCATATTCTGTTCCAGCACATATAGTTGCGGTAATTGTTACAGGAGTGTCCCCACTAGCTTTTAAAGATTTAAGCCAAACTCCAGAATTAGTTTTATTTTCTAAAGCAACTATAGAATCATCACTTGTAGTCCAAGTAACGTTATCAGTTGATTCGCATCCTAAAACTCTAATACTTCCTTTATTCATCTCTAATGAAGATTCAGAAAGAGTTAATTCATGAATTTCAATTTTAGGATTAACAACAACATTAATTTCCTCAGAAACATCTGTTTTACCAACAGAAGTGACAGTAATTTTTGTATTTCCTGCCGCTATAGGTCTAACCGTAAACGCTGAGCCTGATTCAACAACGTTTGAACTAACTTCAGCAATTTTTACTGTTTTTGTTACTTCTTCTCCATCAACGGTTTCAATAGTAGTAACGTCATCGCATTTAACATTTAAAGAAGTTGGGAATTTACCTTCTCCAACAATAGTAGGAACAACCGAAATTGGATTATCTCCTACAGTAAGCTCTATATTATCTCTATTAAGATTAATTCCTGTAATAGTCCATTCAGGTGTAGTTTGTCCACCGCCTTGATCATTGCCACCTTGTTGACCTTCCTCACCTAATTTAGGAAGAACAACTTCATCCTTATAATTACAAATGGAACAAGTTCTGACTTTTAATCCTTCTTTAGCTAAAGTTGGCTCTTGAGTAACTACATAATCACCAAAAGAGTGTTCTTGAACACCCTTTCGTTGCTCTAAATGTTCACAAGTAGCAGCAAACCAGTGCTCTTTTTCATCAAATGAATAAGTACTAGCATATTCATGTTGATGTTCCACTTCTTCTGGTGGAAGACCGTTATATTTAATGCAGCCACCTAAAGTAAATAGCAAACATAATGGTAAAATAATGTTTCTTTTCTTCATATTTAATACCTACTTATTAGTCCAGTAGCCGCCATTGTTCCAATCAGTAATTTTGAAGCAATTCTTGCCATCAATAAATAACAAGTCCCCTGTTTTATTCCAATAGCCGCCTTCTTCAAAAGATGCTGTACTTCCTGATGCATGACGCAAGAAAATAACGTTCGTGTATTTTCCTAAATCTACATCGCCAGAATAGAATCCATTATTAAGATTATTCATGAGGATCATCTCATTATCACCAGTTGTAAATGACCAAACGTGCATTGTTATAGCAGCATTACCAGATGCCCATGTTTCATCGTTATCTGCATTTAATTTTTGAGTAGCGTCTAAATAAATAGTTGTTTTTTGATTTGGAGTGATAGTTCCACTTCCTTGGCCACCGCCACCACTAGAACCTTCTCCGTTCTTAAATGTTGCATATAAAATCATTCCGGCAACATTAGGTACAGTTTCATAAATTGTTGGAAAGCCTGTTCCTTCATAACATACCCAGCCATCAAATTCACCTTTAGAACCATCAATAGTTGTAATATCGTCTTTAGTTGGTAAATTCTCACCAGGAAGAGCGTTATAAATAATAGCGTTTTCTAACATTTTATCTTCAATTGATTTACCTTTTTCACCTTTATATAAGCCAACAGAAGATAAAACTAAATATGTATCAATAGGAGTTTTAGGTTTATCTGGTGTATTTCCACCTTGTTCATTACTTTGTTCAGGAGCTTTGTTTCCACCATCCCCGCCATTACCCATGACCGGTGGAACAGTATAATCACCGCATCCAGAAAGTAGCAATATAGTTGAGCATATCGCTAATAATTTTTTACTAAATTTCATCTTTATGCCCCCCTTTATTTTCCTTGGAATACTGCAACAGAATACCAGTTACTCATGTTATCGCCAGGTTTATAGATTCCACTATATCCTAAGTTATAAATAGTTTGAGGATTAAATGCATCACCTGGATTAAGCAAATATTGATCGTTGTTCAAACCAATATTGATATAAATTCTTAATGGTTTAGTGACTTTATCCGTGTCACTCCAAACATTTATAACCAATACATTAGCACTAGAACCCTCAAAATTAATTCTTGCGTCTTTTGGATATAAATGCTTGATAGCACAAAGTGTTTTGTACCATTCATACATTTCATTGGTTGTAGAAATACCTTTTTCATTCATAATAACACCTTTATGATTATCAGAAAGGCCAGCGTTATATGAATCTAATTCGAATTTATATTGACCACTCTTATAGTTAGGACGCTTTGATGCATCTTCCCAAAGGAATGGTTGCCTATACCAAATATCCATACAATTCTCACTCTTATATTTTTCAATGTGAGTATTTGTATTAGAACTCATACCTAATTCATCACCATAATAAACCCAAGAAATGCCTCTACTTAATAAAGTGATTGCAGCGTGCACTTTTGCTTTACCAATTTCTTGAGTAGAACCAGTGATATATGTAGAAGCTTTTGTAGAATTAGTATCACCAACACCATTTGCTTGGTTAATCGCTCTCATAACGTCATGGTTAGATGTAAATGAACCATTAATAAAATCAGGACGTTTTCCACCAGGAATATTACCTGTTCCATCACTTAAGAAAGCACTATCAGCTCCCCAAGGATCAAATGTTTCACTAATTTGACTTGAAGAATATTTTCCAGCAGTGCCACCATTATAAAGCCATGCAGGTATATGATAGTAATTTGCAAAATCAAATTGAGAATCCAGAGCTTGATAGTACGAAGAAGTTCTTGTTCCCCAACCATCAAAGTTTTCACCGACTAAAAAACATGATGGATATACATCTTTAAGTTCGTTAGAGAACTCTTTCCACCAAGCAACGTTTTTAGTTAAATCGCTTGAATAGTCATATTTCTTTTTAACATATTGTCCTTTTTCATCATCGAAAGATTCAGCTTCACCAACATCAGTGATAATAACGTCTCCTGCGGTGTTATCGACTTCATCTTTCATATAAATATGTTTAACTGCGTCTAATCTAAATCCATCAAGACCAAATGAAAGCCAATATTTAGCCATATTGATAACTAGTTTTCTTGTATCTTTACTTTCGTAGTTGATTTCAGGCATTCCAGATCCAAATTTACCATAATAGTAATAATCTGATTCACCTGATTTATACCATGATGGATTAGAACTATTAGCATCTTGTTCAACAGTTATAGTGTCATATCTATCAACTCTCCATTTTTTTGTAGTTTCATCATAAGAAGTAACTGCTTTTTGGATGTTGTCTGATTTAAATTTCCAAGTATATACATTTCTCCAGTTAATGCCAGTATTATCAGTTTCACAACCAGTTTCTCCAGAGTTAACACCCCATTGGGATTTTTGATACCAAACATTACCTTTAGATGTGTGATTTAAAACTAAGTCCATCAAGACTTTAATTCCAGATTTATGGCATTTGAATAAAAGTTCACGATAATCATCGATTGTTCCATATCTTTTATCAACAGTGTAGTAATCGGAAATATCATAGCCGTGGTAGGAATCAGATTGTTGAATTGGTGTTAACCATAAAACATCAACGCCTAAATCTTTGAAGTATGTGATTGAGTCAATAACGCCACGTAAATCGCCAATGCCATCACCATTAGAATCTCTAAATGACGCTACAAATACTTGATAACCAACACCCAATTCTTTAAATGCTTCACTTGTAGTTGAAACGCCATATGAATCAACAATTGTGTCAGTTTTTGAAGAGAATTTACCAGTTGTATCACTATCGATAGGATTAATTTTAACTTTTGATTCTCCACTTCCAGCATAGAACGAATAATCATCTAATGTACCAGTAGCAACGAATAAGTGTAAACATTTACCACCATCAACTACTCTCCAAACACTATCATCCGAAACATCAACATAAGTTTCTTTTCCACCATCACTAGTCCAGTTTTTAGAACCATCCATTGACGATTGATTAACCATTAAGAAGCCTAATTCTTCTGCTTCATTCAATGTAGTAGGTTCACCAGTTTTACCGCCAACTAAGTTAGCAGCATTCATATCAACATCAGCAATGACTCCAAAATTATCTTTATGCATTCCAGTGCCTGTACCACCTACTTCAGCATCAGTCATCCAATTAGTAGACATTGGTTTTAGAGTAAGCTTATCACTAACTTTTGTGTTTCCACTATATGCCCAAAGAGAACCTTCTAAATCATTTGGATAAGAATCCCATAACCACAAGCAAAAGTTGTCGTAGTCATTTTTTTCTCCACGATTATAGTGAACATAAATATGACCAGGCTTGCTCCAGGAATTAGTCCAGTTATCATATTCATCTCCACCTTCTGGTGCACTAACCGCACTTGTAGGTTCGCTTGTGTTATCACGCGTAAAAGAAAAAGAACTAAAAATTCCTAAAGTCAAAAAAACAGATAACGACAAAATAAGTCTTTTTGTTTTCATATCTAAAAAATCATTTGCACATTTATTATAAATTCTTATTTATATAAATACAATAGGACAAATGTTACTTTTTAAGCTCTTTTGTTAATAACGTATAAGAAACTAAAGAAAAAAGCTACTTGATATAGCCTTCTTCAACCAAGAGTTCAATTACTCTAGCTTCTCTTTCAATCATGATAGGGTCTTTAGGGCCGTGATTAGGTTTTCTATTCGCCTCTAAAATGATCTTAGAATCAACATATTCTAGTGTAAAACGCTCATCTGCTTCATATTCATCAAGGTTTTGATCAAATACTCCATCTACTACTTCACATAGGTAATAATAGTTATCTTGAATAAATGTATCACAATCAAAGCGAACGCCTTTTTGGATTCTATGAACCATTCCAAATTCTTTGATAGATTCAGGAATAACTATAAGACCCGCTTCTTCTTTTGTTTCACGAATTAATGCATCGATTTTAGATTCGCCTTCATTAATTCCTCCACCAGGAAATTTATAGTAGTCATACTTTAAAGAATGCACCATAAAAATCTTATTATCTTTTATTATTATTGAACGCGCAGAAGGCCTTACAAAAATTTTACCGTTAAGATCATAATTCTTAGCATCTAAAACAAATAATGTTCTCATAGAAAATTATTTTACATACTTACCAACTATAATCAATAGCTGTTTGATATCGATAGGTTTTGCGATGTGATCATTCATGCCTGCTGCAATACTTTGATCTTTATCTTCTTGGAAAGCATTAGCAGATAAAGCAATTATAGGAATGTTTGAGTCTGGATACATTTTTCTAATTTCTTTAGTAGCGTCATAGCCATTCATTCTAGGCATTTGAATGTCCATTAAAACTATATCGTAATAACTTGGACCTTTATTTTTTAAGAACTCAACTGCTACTGTTCCATCATTTGCATGTTCTACAACAAATCCTTCATCTTGAAGAATTTCTGTTGTAATTTCTGCATTAAGCATATTATCTTCGACAAGAAGGACTTTTTTCCCGCTGAAATCAGTTTTAATTTCATCTTCCTCTAAAGAAGCATCAACATCCACAATTTGTCCTGATTCAGGATCGTAATATTTATATGGCGGCTGTTGTATTTTAAATGGGAGTTCAACTACAAATGTAGTACCTACATCTTTCTTAGATGTAAACGAAATCTTACCGCCTAATAAATCAACGAACGATTTAACAACAGTCATGCCTAAACCAGTTCCTTCAACACCACTTAAAGTTGTGTTGCTCTCTCTAGTAAACTGTTCAAAAATATGCTTTTGGAATTCTTCTGACATACCAATTCCATTATCAGAAATAGTACTTCTATAAATACATACATCATTTCCAAATGTAACTTGCTCCGCTTTCATTACGACTTTACCACCGTTTGGTGTATATTTAATAGCGTTAGAAATGATATTAACAAAGATTCTTGAACAACGAATTACATCACAGTAAGCATATCTATTCTCATACTTACCAAATTCAAATTTCAAATCAATGTTCTTAGACTTGGCGAGCTCCATCATAGTGTCGTCAATACTTCTAAAGCTCTTAAATGCGTCAACTGGTTTTTCTTCTACTTTTGCGTGACCAGATTCAATTCTACTGACTTCAAGAACATTATTGATTAATGAAACAAGCATATTTCCTGATTGTTGCGTCTTACGTAAACAATCAATTAATTTTGCTTCGTCTTTCGTATTTTTCATTGCCATATTAGTGAAACCTAAAATGGCATTCATTGGTGTACGAATATCGTGAGACATATTAAATAAGAAACTTGTTTTAGCTTTATTAGCTGAATCTGCTAATTCAAGAGCTTCTTGAAGTTTTTGTTTTTGCTCATTTTCTTTGGCTAAGACATCAGTAATATCTCTACTACAGACGACAAATTGTTTTCCATCTTCAGTAACTTTAATAAAATCAAATGCTAAGAAAGTAGGATTTCCTCTACTAACATCTTTCATGTTTACACTGAAAATATTCTTTGTTTTAAATTGTTCAAGAATATATTCAGGACTAGTTTGCTTGTAGCAGCGTTCTTTTTCAGCTGGATCCACGCAGAAAGTAATGTATGCACTTAAACTTTCAGAGAACTTAGAAACAGCAGCGTCTTCATCGGTATATTTATAATCTTTATCAAGTTTCCAGTTATGAGCATAATCTCTATCTAAATCTACGAAATAAACAGTAGCAAAGGAACTGGTAACTTTTTCAAGAGTAACATGTTCTTCATCAGTTTCTTTACGTTTCAACAATTCACTGTAAATAATAGTCGCAACAGTTCTAACACTATCAAAGTCAGTTATTATTTTATTAGGAACATCTAGACCAACAAATCCAACAAGTTCACCACCATTAATGATTGGTGCTAATATAACCTGTTTAAAACCGTTCTTTTTAAATATGCCAGCGATAGGCATTATTTTATCGTTGTCATGTTCTTCACCAATTACAAGCACTTGGCCGTTCGTTAAACGTTGCAACCATGGAGCAAGTTTTTTAGTAGGAATTTCAAGGTGTTGCAATGATTCCTCCGTTACTTCATCAGTGTCCCATTCGTATGCAATGTTAATAAAGTCTTTGTGTTTTAAAATCTCACAAACACATGAGCGTCTCGCACCATAATAATCAGCAACAATTCCTAAAAGTTGTTTAATTGCTTGATCAGAAGAAATATCTTTATTAAGTAAATCAAAAGATTTTTGTAATAATTGTTCTTTTTCAATTTCTGCCGCGCATTCAGTAAAGCCAATAATAACGTGATTTGCTCTTTCATCAATGTTTTCGTTTTTTAAAATATGCATTTCAAACCAAGAATAAGTATCTCCAACTCTTGATCTAAATCTAATAACAAACTTTTTGGTATTCTTAAGTTTTTCAAGAATATATTCAGTTCCAAATTCATTGAACAACATTCTATCGTCTGGATGAACATATGGGGATTGTCCAAATATCTTCAAGAAATCTAAACCACGCTCGTTACTATTTAGAAAATCATTAACAATTGGCTCATACTCTTTTTCAACAGATGCTACTTTTAAAATGCCTTCATCAATATTAACAAAGAATAAAATTTGGTATTCTTCAGCAAGGCCACCAATAATAGACATATCTTCTTCTAATTTTTGCTGTAAGATAGCGTTATCTTTTGCTTCTTTATCAAGGAAAGAGAAACAAATTGCAATTAAAGCAGGAGAATTTCCAGTAGCTTTTCGACTAAGTACAATTTCCTTTGTTGTGGCCCATTTTTCCGTTGTAGAATCTGTTAAATGAAATATGAAAGATGATTTATCTTGATTAGCAAATTTTCGTCTTAAGAAATCCACATCGCTCATCATAGTAAAATATTCTCTTTCATCTGATTTTTCTTCGAATCTTTGTGCGATTCCTAATAAGAAGTCTTTGTATTCAATAACATCACCTTTTTTAATGTTTAAAACTCCAGGATCATCTTTAATAATATGAATAAAGCCTTCATCAACATCTATTGCATACATAGCAAAATAGTCATTTTTAAGATAATCAACAATAGAATTAGTTAAGATTTCTACGTCTTTTTCTGTAAAGCCCATAATAACTTCGGAATCAGTTAACTTAACAATTCTTATTTCATAGAAACGTTGAATATTTTCTTCTTTATGTCTATACACGATTGAATATTCTGGCACTTCCTTAATTTTCTCTCTTATATAAGGAATTGAGGTCATTTCTCTGACGCGCTTACTATCTAATTTTGTTACATATTTGCTAATATACTTTGAAAAACCTAAAGAGTATTTTTCTTTATCAGAAAATTCATCTTTTCTCGATGTATTGTTCAAAATTGTTGTTCTTGTATCTTCGTCTAAATCAACAATAAAAGCAGCATCATTGCCCAAAACACTTTCAATAAGAGAATTGCGCATTTTCTCTTCTTCTACTTTTCTCTTCATCATTTCTTCTGCGTTGAAAGCACCAACAATGATATGTTTCTTGTCTTTATTTTTATAAACAAATCTCATTCTCATCCAAATAGGTTTGCCATCAACGACAATTCTATACGTATAGTCATAATGATCGTTTTTATCCAATTCCTCACGTACAAAAGAAGGATTCATAATTTTCTTAAATCCTAAAACATCTTCACTAAAACAAACTTTTTCTGCATTAGTTAAAGAATCTTCAAAGAAATTTTTACTATTAACCAATCTATCATTTAATGTTTGGCTAAAAGTTTGTCCCTTAACAAACGTATCATAATGACCAGTTTCAATATCTACATCATATAAAAGTTCAAAGTTATCATTTAAAGCTAAGATTCTATCGTTATTTTCCGCGATTACATTACCTCTAGCTCTACTTCTAATATTCTCTCTTTGAAGGGCGCCACAAACCATTGCGGCAAAAATCGATACAGAAACAGCAGTATAATCAGCATCAGTAAAATAAAGTGCAAATATCGAACCTATGATAGGAACAAAGGAAATGCCTGTAATAATAACAGCCTTTAATCCAATTCTTTTACGAAGAATAAAAGCGACAATTGACGAGTATACAATAAACAAAATATAGAAATATAAACTAATGCGAGGAAGTCTTTCCTTATAAACAAAGTCTCCATTATTTACACTACCTACAGAACCAATAATGAAATAAATTGCTACTCCTAATGATATAGTAGAAAAAATTATTTGTGGTACTCTAAACCACCATTTTGAGCACTTCCCCTTCTCGCTAATAAATTTATCAGCGAATAAAGCCAAAATTACAATACAAAGCGGATGCATTGTAAAGCTCAAGAAGTTAAGAACCCACAATATCCAAATAGGTGTATTCTTGTTTTCCAACAATAAAGCTAAAGCATCACATATTAACCAAAATATAGTGAAAAACAAAAATATTTTAACCCACCTTAAAGTAACTGTTCTTTCATTATCGACATATTGGCCGATAAGCATAATAACAGTGAAAACAACACAAACTAGTTCAATCCATGCAACAATTGTATTCGGCATATTTTATAAAAAAATAACTATTTATATTCTACACATTATTTAGTAATAATTAAAACAAAAATTTTGTCATATTACTAAACGAAAATTTAACTTGCAATACATAGTATTATTAGGCAAGATAAAAATATTATAGGTCGGAGGAATCCAATATGGCGAATAATGAAAACAATAATCCAAATAATAATCTTGGTTTATTGACAAGTAAAAAAATTAAACTAATTATTTCTCTTGCTCTTGTAGGTTTAGAGATTTTATTTGGCGTTCTTTTTATCTTTTTTGGTTTAAAAGAAGACTTGAGAGGTTCCAATGCTATTTGGAACGTTTACATGCCAAATTACTACGCTGATGTCAAAGAGATGGTTTTCACTGGCATTACGGCACTTATAGCATTAGCTATATTAATTGCAGCTGGAATAAGTCTTTATAAAGCAATTAGAAGAAAGAAAATGTTAACAGTCCAAATAACAAATACTGTTATGGGCCTTTCTGGAATTATATTCAGTGCGATTGGTGCAGTTACAAAAACAGTATTTTTTGTTTTATCATTTATCATCTCACTTTTATCTGTTGCTTACTTAATTTTCTTCTACAAAGTCAATAAAGAGGCAGAAAAAGAAGAAGCTGCTAGAAACAAAGAAATTCCTGCTGAAGTAGAAGAAGATGATGACGATGAAATTAAAAATCCTAGAGGTGGAGTTATTCCTGCAATGGTTTTAATGTTCATCGGTTTAGCTACAGTATTCCTTGTATTCGTACTCCCTGTAGTTATCTTTGATGATAAACCTTTATTTAAATTATTTGATATTTTCAGTTCAGAAAATAACGACAATCTATACTCTTTCCAAAATGAGATTAAGATATCGTTAGTTACATTGATTGCATTTACAGATTTCTTCTTTACATATATGTATATAATCTTAGACGCATCTAAAGCGCTCACATATAGCAGGCATAATCCTCAAAGATTCTACAAAGCTGCTAGAAAAAATCTCTATCTTTGCTTTTCTACAGTAATTGAATTCTTTGTATTCTCAGTATTCATTGAATATTTCCTTTATGGACAATTAAATACAACAGTTGAACCTGCTGTTAAAACGGGAAACATTAGTTTCATTCCTTTGATTATCATGGGCGTAGTTATTATTGTTCAATCAATTTTAACTGGCCGTTATATTAAAGATGAAAGTCCAATTGCTAAGGCTAAAAAATCAAACAGATTTATTACATTAGGTTTCACGCTATTGTTTATTGCTTTACTTGTTGGCTGTGTATTCTCAAATATCATTATTATTAATATCGAATTCACTGGATCAAGTCTCGGTACTACTATTGAGCCAATTACTGTTAATGGTTTTAAAATCTTTAATGATAGCGCTGCTGCAGTTGAGAGCCATATGCAACTATTTGGCTTTGTAATTTATGCAGTATTCATTCTTGCAGTTATAGCTACAGTTTTAACTCTTGCTACATTTGTAAGAAAATCAAAGTACTTCTATAAAACCTCTTTAATTACTGTAATCACTTGTTTCATTGGCATTGTTGCTTTAGCTTTATTTAGCAAATATTTCACAATCGCTAACGAAGTTAATAAAAAGACAATCGTTGCTTTAGCTGAGCATATCGTTCCTGCTTTAACAAGTTATGAATATGAAGTTCAAGTTGAATCTGATTGTATGGCCTTCTTGTTTGGCGGTTTAGGCGCGTTTGCACTACTCGCTGTATTTAGACCATATACAAAACAAATTAAAGAAGAAGGCTTAGATGTCAATATCAACGATTTAGATGAACTTGGCGAAGCATTAAGTGCTGCTGGCGGTGGCAGCGGAGGAAACGGCGGAGGCGTTGGCCTTTCTAGAGAAGATGTCTCCGATGCTAAGAGCAAAGATTTTGATTCATGTCCTGCATTCTCTGAAATTGATGGAGAAGAAGGCGAAATTAAGCAAGATGTTGAAGAAAGAAGAAGAATGGTCTTCAATAACCCTACTCTTCCAACATTAGTTAGATTTATTGTTGACTACGCAAAAGAATCTAGATTACACCTCTCTTATAAAGATGAAGATATCGCACAATTTATTGCGGGTCTTGGTTCTTCTAAGCTATCAATCCTTCAAGGTATGTCTGGTACAGGTAAAACATCCTTACCAAAGATTTTCTCTGAAGCTATTTTAGGTAATGTTAACATTATCGAAGTTGAATCTTCTTGGAAAGATAAAAACGAACTTATTGGTTATTTCAACGAATTCTCTGGTAAATTCACTCCAAAGAAATTCACTCAATCCTTATATAGAGCAGCATTCTATGGTGACGTTATTACATTTATCGTTCTCGATGAAATGAACCTCTCCAGAATTGAATACTATTTCTCAGACTTCTTATCCTTAATGGAAAACGAACCTGATAAACGTGAAATCAAGCTATTGAACGTTCAATTAAAGAACTTCAAGAGTGGCGTTAATGTTTCTTATAAGCAATTAAAGAAAGGCCATACATTAAAAGTTTCTCCAAATATTTGGTTTATCGGTACTGCTAACCGTGATGAATCTACATTTGAAATTTCTGATAAAGTTTATGACCGTGCCATGACTATGAACTTCATGAAACGTGCTCCTAAGATTGATGCTTATAGCGAACCAATCGACCAACGTTTCTTAGATTATCCAACATTTAACGCATTATTAGAAAAAGCATGTAATTCATTTAAATTTGATTGTTCATCAGACCCTACTATTAGAGCTGTTGAAAAATTATTAGCACCATACAATATTTCATTCGGTAACCGTATTGAAAGACAGATTGAAAAATTCGTTTCTGTTTACTGCTCATGTTTCACTGATTCAGAAAAGATGATTCCAATAGCAGTTGAAAAGATATTGTTCTCTAAAGTTGTTGCTAAACTTGAATTCAAGAGTGTTGAAAATAAAGAAGAATTAGCACATAGCTTTGAAGAACTTGGCTTAATGGAATGTGCTTCATTCATTAATAAGTTAAACGGAGACTTATAATATGCAAGACTCCAAAGGATATAAAGACTCAAGAACATTCTTGAGTAAATATAACAATATTACATATCCTGAGTTTGATTATTATTCCGTTACTGAGTTAAATCTATTTTCATCCGCTGAAGATATCAATTTTGATGAAATTCAACTTCATCTTCAAGATATCGAAAAAGTCTTGCCTGCGATTAATAGAATATTTGCAAAACCAATCATTCACCTTATTGATGAAGAAACTTTAGTTCCTGTTGAATCTGTTAGATTAATTAACAATAAGACAATGAACTACGCTTCTAACCATTCAGAACATTGGGCAAATATTACTGAATCAGGTATTAGGCCTAGAAAGCTATTAACGAATAATTATCGTGATAACTATGCAATCTATGAAAACATAGTATTTTCAAGATGTATTGATCACATATTAAATTACACAAGGCACTACTCTCGTATCTTGTCAGATATGATTTATACAAATAAGAAATTAGAAATTGACCTCTTAGAAAGAGAAAATCACATTTCCTATTATCTTGCCTTAGGAAAATTGGAAACAGGTTACTTACGTGGTTTTTCCGATTATATTGATATCACTTTAAGGCTTCTTTCTAGATTGGATTTCGTTAACAGCGTTTTAAGCGCTAGACTTAATAGACCTGTATACGCTAAATGTCATAAAGTTAAAGGCAAAATGAAGTTAAGAAGAACAAACATCTTAGCAATGCATAAAGACTATCGTCAAATATATAAATATATGAAGGGTGTCTTTAAAGGAGACTTAGATGTTTCAGAAGAAGTAATCGATCCAAATGATTATTTATATTTTTGTAAGTTCTTAACAATATTTGCTGTTGGTCACTTTAACTTATCGATGGATAAGCAAAAGAAGATTGATTTTAAGAAATTAGATTTAGATTTTACATTCAAAGAATATCACGTAAACATCAAAGACACTAAAATATCTGGTCATGATGCTATCTTATTAACTTTTAATGAAGAACAAGAATACAAAATTGCTCTTATTCCTAGTTTAGAACCTATTAAAGTTAATCAAGAAGGCGTTGAATGTCATGTAATGTCTCCTAATTTAGATACCGATGACATGTATATTTCAATTAATAACATTGATTCATTTAGACGTATCCAACAAGCTTTACTAAAAGGGATGATTTATTCCTCTATTGTTATGGATACATGCCCATTCTGCGGCAATAAGATGGATAAAGAAGATAATCTCTATTACTGCAACAAATGTAGAACTGAAATTAGAAAAGAACATTGTAGTGAATACAACAAAGATTATTATGTAACCACTATTAGAAATTTTAGAATTAAAAGAGATAGATTATTAACTTCTAAAAACAAGTTATATCAGAAACGTCTTGATGAAGGTATATTACACTTTAGAAATATCACCAAGATGACTAGAGATTTAGCGTTTATATGCCCATACTGCAATAAAGCTAAATTAAAGTAAATTTTATTAGAAAAATTTAAAACGCTCGCGTATGCGGGCGTTCTGATTATATATTATATTCACTATTCTATTTCTTTTTAATCTTACCTTTTTGAGCACCCTTAGATGCGTGAACTAAGACTGAGCCGCCTTGATTAGCAGCCATTTTCTTTGTATACTCAATGGCTTCTTTTTGAGTATCAAATAACTTAATAGCTTTTTCTCCTCCGGCGTATTTAACTTGCCATTTACCATCTTCTGCACGCTTAGCTACATGGTAATTACGGAAGTCTACTGCCTTTTTTTCTTCTTTCTTTTCTGGAGCTGCCTTCTTTGGAGCAGCCTTTTCTGGTTTTTTTGCTGCCATAATAGTTACCTCTTTTTTAAATTATAAAATACTTTTTATTCAAAAAATCACATCAAAAAATGAAAAAGTATTCTATTAAGAATTCTTTTTAAATTTAAAAAAAGTGGCTCCAATCAAATGAACTGAACCCCTTTTAGTTCACAAAGAGCCACTTTTCTATTTTAAACAAGATAGTTATTTATTGTTAGGTACAAGCGTGATATAAACATCAGCACCATCAAGCATCATCATTACATTAAATGAAAGACCGTCAATTTTGTAGAATACTAGTCCAGCATTTTCACCTGTCTTAGTGAATCCAGAAACCACTAAAAGTTCGCAATAGGAATTAAAGTAGCTTGTTGCGTCATCTTCGTTTTCGAAAGATACAGTAATGTCAATTTGACCATATTCTGCAAACTCAAATGTAGCTTTTTCATCTTGTAACGCAGGTAAAGTGTCTCTAGCATCAGCAAACACTTTAATAACCTTATCAATTGGGAAGCCATCTTCATTATCAGGAATAGTTACTTCATTTACTTTGATTATTGCCGTGAATCCGTCAGATTCTGTACTGAAAGTTAATGTTAATTGTCCGTTTGGAGAAGTGTATACAGGATCACCTGAATTGAGTCCATTATATGTATAACCATTTTCTTCATCTTCTAAGAAATCCATATAAGCAGCCATAGCATCTGTTGGATTATCACATGCTACAAATAAATATGTCATTCCAAACCAACTGCCTAGTTCTGCTGATGTATATTCACCAGTATATTCTGGAATTTCATCAGTTAAGTTATTTTCAGTATAGAATGCGTTGAGATCATTAACAGGCCATTTGCTATTTGTGGCATCAGATGCGAAAACAGCGATATCCATTGTATTTCCATCGTTCCAAGGAGAAACCATATATTTTCCATCTGGTGATGCATAAACGTTATCATCATTGTCATCAACATAAGCAAATGTGAATTTTTCTTTTATTAATACTTCTTCATAGTCAGCAATTGCGTCATCAATTTCTAAATCTTCATCTTCTAAATAAAGATAAATATTGAATTCTTCAGATTCCATATCAATATCAATGCCATATTCAAATCCTCCATCATAAGCAGGAAGAATATCCTCGCTGTTAAAGAAAGCTTTGATTACCTTAGCAAGTTTAGTTGCTGGCCAAGTTTCTGTTGGGCATGGCATGAATTCAATAGTAATGCTTCCTGGAGTACCACAATATACTTGGACTAAGATTTCTTCGTTAGGAGAAGCATATAGACTTGTTGTACCACCCCATAAGTAATATCCAGCAGTAGTTAAAGTTTCAATATAAGAACTGATTGCATCGTTTTCTCCGTCTTCGTTAACTTCTACTATAACACCAGTTCCGTAATAGTCATTAAGAATTGAGAAGCCATTGTTTTCGCCAGTGAAAGCAGGAAGTGTATCAGTAATGAAAGGACCTAAAAGTTCAGAAACTTCTGTGGCAGGAAAACCGGCTCCTGGAATAGGATCAAGTTTAACATAGAATGTAAAGCCTACTACGTTATCTTCTGTATCTAATGTGATTTCAAGTCTGAATAAGCCTTCATCTTCAACTTGATATTTAGCAACAAAGTAAGTATCACTACCACTAACAACCCAGCCGTTTGTATTTAAGTTATCAAGATAAGCATCTAATAAAGGATCTATATCTGTACCATTAGGGAACATAACGTACATATCAGCATGGATAAATTCAATTGTTCCTTCTTCTTTATATAAAGGATTATTAGCTGCTTCTACAAATTGATATTGAGCACCTGGAACAGTAAATGCAGGGACTGTTACATATGTACCTTCATAATCATCAAAGAAGTCTTTAATTAAATCATCACTCCACGAAAGTAAAGGAGTCATGATTATATCTAAATCTTTAAAATTAGCATCATATGTATAGTGAATCATGTATTTTCCATCAGGAGAAACAGCATCATAGTAATTAGTTGTTGAATCTAAACCAAGTAATTCCCAACCTGCTTCTTCTAAAATAGCTGAATAATCTGCAACTGCAGTTGTAGAAATTGTATAACAATAAATTGCGTTGTTTCTTTCATCGAATTGATAGTGATCTGCTTCAAATGCAGGTGGAACTGCATCTGATGAGAAATAGTAAGAAGCCATAAATGCAAAGAATTTTCCAGGGAATGTATAGTAGAACAAACTATATGCTTCTAAATGGAATTCATAACTTTCGTTAGGTGCGAAATAGACTTCAATATATCTTTTGCTATTTTCGACAATAACTTCTTTTTCAAATTTATAAGTAGAGTCGCTTGTGGACACGAATCCAGCAGCAATAAGAGCAGCAGCATAGCCTTCTAATGCATCTTCAGTAGCTGCACCACCATCGATATTAACTACTTCATAGAGTGAATCATATTTAATAACTGAGTCTGGATTAATAAATGGTAAGACAACTCCGAATAATTTTTCTGACAAGAAAGCAGCTTCTTCTTCAGTCCATGCTTTCTTTACTGCAGCAACTACAGTTACATCGAAAGTAAATGTTTCTTCACTTCCGTTAAGAGTTACAGTAACAGTTGTAGTGCCTAAATCATTAAGAGTAGTACCATTAACAGGAGTTACATTAGCAACTTCAACCGCTTCTTTAGTGTTATCAGAAAAATTCTTGTAACCAACTAATCCAGTTAAATCAAGAGTTTCACCTTGTTCATATTCTTTTTTAACATTAGTGGTGTCTAAAGAATAACCTGTGACAGTTTTTTCTGGAGTGTCTGTACCAGTATTGCCTGAATCACCACCGTTATCAGTACCAGTATTGCCTGAATCGCCACCATTATCAGTGCCAGTGTTACCAAAATCGCCACCATTGTCAGTACCAGTATTGCCGGAGTCTCCACCGTTGTCAGTGCCAGTGTTTCCAGAATCGCCACCATTATCTGTGCCAGTGTTATCACCATTGTTATCGACTTTGCCACCGTTATTATTCGAATCGGTTGTATCTGTGTCGGTTGTTGTTGTAGTTTGATTATCTACAGGTTTTGTAGTATCTTTACAAGCAGCACCCATACCAATAGTCATCGCACTAAGCAATAAAGCTTTTAGTATTTTTTTCATAATAAATTCCTTTCCCTCTAAAAATATATAATTAATAAGATACACGTATGAGCGTGTAACTGCAAGAATTTTGCACTTTAAATTGATAAATCATTTTATATTTGCTTATTTGACACTGATTTGAATTATAAAGAATTTTTAAATATATTTTTTTGAATTTTCTTGAATTATTTAAAACTCAGCCATATAATCTAAGCATAAAGGAGGAACAAAAGTGGCTATAAAATGGTTTAGTTCTAAAGAAAAAGTAGGGTCTGCATCCTTTTATAACACAAATATTACTTTAAACACTATTGCCTCTGTTCCATTTGAATATGCATATAGAGTACAAGTTGGGATGGATGAAGAAAATAATGTTGTTATTCAACCACTACCAAAAGATAAAGTGATTAGGGGAGATTTAGACGAATATACTATTTATCAAATCGCTATTAAAAAAACTTATTCAAGAATATCATCTACAAACTTGATGAGAAAAATTAGCGAATCATTGGGGGTTGAATTTAACGAGAAGCCAGTTAAATTCGAAACAAGTTGGGATGATGATGAAAACATCCTAATAATTAAAACAGCGAAAGGAGTTAGTAAATAATGGAAGCATATATGTGGGTAGTCTGGCTAGTAGTCTTCGTTGGCGCTCTTATAATTGAAGGCATGGGCTCTGAACTAGTTTCAATTTGGTTCGCAGCTGGTTCAATAGTTGCATTAATTGTCTCGTTTATTCCTGAAGTCGCTTGGTGGATTCAACTTATTATCTTTGCGGTAATAAGTGTTGCATCATTAGTATGCTTAAGACCAATTATTCATAAAGCGCTCAAAAGAACAGTTGTATCTTCTAACGTAGATGAACTTATTCATAAGAAGGGAAGAATGACAAAAGGCTGTGATGAATTCAATCATGGTGAAGTTAAAATTGGTGGAGTTTTATGGACAGCTTATGCTAGTGATGAAAAAACACCTATTTCTGAAGGAGCTACAGTAGAAGTACTAGCTATTGAAGGAAATAAATTAGTTGTTAAAGAAGTTAAAAATTAGGAGGAAATTATTATGTTAGATAAATTAAATGCAGCATTACTTACAGCAAGTAAATCTGGAGACGGCTTAGAAGGCTGGCAAATCGCATTGATTGTATTATCAATCGTAATTATTATTGTTTTATTGGTTTTTATTACTAGAATTCGTGTTGTTAAACAAACAGAAAAATATGTTATTGAAAGACTTGGTGGTTATCACGCTACATGGGGAACAGGTATTAAAATGCTCGTTCCATTCATTGATAGAGTTGCTTATAGAATCTCAATGAAAGAACAAGTTCATGACTTCCCACCACAACCAGTTATTACAAGAGATAATGTTACAATGCAAATTGATACAATCGTTTTCTTTCAAGTAACTGATCCAAAATTATACGCATATGGTGTTGAAAACCCAATTAACGCTATTGAAAACTTATCATCAACAACATTACGTAATATTATCGGTGAACTCGATTTAGATGAAACATTAACTTCTAGAGATCTTATTAATACAAAGATGAGAGCTATCTTAGACGAAGCAACTGATCCTTGGGGAATTAAAGTTAACCGTGTTGAAGTTAAAAACATTCTCCCACCAAAAGATATCCGTGAAGCTATGGAAAGACAAATGAGAGCTGAACGTGAAAAGAGAGAAAAGGTTCTTCTTGCTGAAGGTCAAAAACAATCCGCAATTCTTATCGCAGAAGGTAATAAAGAATCATTAATTCTTAACGCTGAAGCAGAAAAGCAAGCCGCTATTAAGAAAGCCGAAGCTCAAGCAGAAGCAATTCGCCAAGTTAAAAACGCTGAAGCAGAAGGTATCATTAAGCTTAGAGATGCTGAAGCAAAAGGTATTGAAATGCTCAAGAAAGCTAACGCTGATGATAAAGTATTAAAACTTAAATCATTTGAAACTATGGCTAAAGTTGCTGATGGTCAAGCTACAAAACTTATCATCCCAAGTGAATTAACAAATGTTACCACTATTGCTTCCACTATCAAAGAAGCATTAAAGGAAACTAAGAAGTAATAGGGTTCATAGAAAGGGGGGTAGATGAATAATCTCGTTTATCGAGAGATGTCATCTAAAAGCTAACCCGGATTCGCGAGAGTCCGGGTTTTTCTATTACTTCTTCAATATGTCTAAACTATGATGACTTGCACCAATTAGATCAGCTCTTTCACAAACGTGCAAATTAGTGCATTACCTTGATATGCTTTTATATTCATATCATCAGTAATTTTAGATTTAAGAATATCTAAGTTATGTTCTACTAGTTCAACAGAGGTTACATTGTATCCTTCTTTAGCAAAAGGAATGGAATAAGCACCTGTACCAGCACCTATTTCAATAATTTTATCTCCTGGTTTAAGATAATTATGAACATATTTATTTGTAGTTAAAAATTCAACTTGCCCATTACGACTAGTTAATCTTGAATCTTCATCATATTGATTAAAAAAATCAGAAATTGTATTTATTACTGGTTTTTCTTTTTCTTCCACTACTTTTTCAATAAAAAGTTCATTAGCGTCTATTTTGAATTTATTTACTAGAAGAGCGATTCTAGCAGAATCCATTTCTAATTTGCCTACTTCAATATCCACTATACTAGTTTAATCTTTATAACCAAGGATTTCGGCAAACTCTTTTTGAGTTAAATTATTTTTAATACGAATATCTTTTATTTTATTAACAAAATAAATATTCATTTATTTCCTCCCTCATAAATTAAAACTCATTAATTCGAGTTAATGTCACTGTTTGGGTAGTTTTTAAAGTTTGTTTACCTTCTCTTCCTTCAAACGAGAAGTTAGAAACTCCTGGTAAAGCATCAACTACCACTTCTTGAGTGCCTTCCAATAATTCAAATCCAGCAAATGGGACTTCGTGTTCTCTCCTCCATTCACATTCAAGCGGAGTATCACGATCATAACTGGTTTCAACATCAGAATTATATTTTGTATCTATTGAATGTGAATAATAATCGAAATGTTTATTTCCTTCAGCAACTATTTGGACAAATATTCTTGTTTCAACGGTAGGCACAAAATCATAGAAGAAAACATCCGATGTTTTGCTATAGAAGCATCCACTATTGTGAGGTATTTTATTAACTGTCACTTGCGGGTTCATAAAATAATCTGATTTTTCTACCTTTCGTTCATACGAAGATTTACCTTCACTATCAAGTGGGTAGTCACTAATGCTCGTGTAACCAGAAGGTGCAGAATCAACATTGACACCAACATCACTCATTGTAATTCGACCTTCAATTGATCCATAACTCTTTCTTGTAATGGTACCTGTAAAAGTATAATCAAGTGTAACTGTAACATATCCTTGTGTATAAGTAGTTTGTTCATGCCCACTAGTATCATTGCTTTCTGGACCATAACCACACAAAATATGATCTTCTTCATGCATTACAATAATTAATTCAAAAGTAGGTTCCTCGTCTTCTTCATAGAAGGTGATAGACCCTTCTGCGTGTTGACCATATTCTCCCTCAACATCGAATATGACTTTTATGGCTTCTCCCTTACCATCTTTAGAAGTAACTCTAAAAGTATCAACGCCATTTTCGTTTGTTGTTAATTCTGTTTTATCTACTTTAAGATGGCTAAGGCCGTCAGAAATAGTAAGTTTATAATAAGGTAAATCGATATCTCTTAAATTTGGGAAATAGTTATCTGAATCTCGGTAATGGCAATGTAGTGTTACAGTAGTACTTTCACCTTTCTCAAGTTCAGTATCAGGCGCAGTTAAATCAATAATTGGTTTACACATTTTATAGTAAACAACAAGCAAAATATCGATGATTTCGTGATTTTCTTGTGCAGCTTGTTCTCTTTGTCTTTTAAATTCTTGATACGAAGATAACATACTGCCATATAAACAATAATCAGTATTTGATGAGAATTCAGCATGATTAAGTTCGCCATATCTATATGTTGTTTCGTTATTATCACTTTCTTTTCCGTCAATTGCATATTGTCCGTTAATTTGGAAACCTACTGGATAATAAACATAACCGTTATATTCGCCATAGTAATCCATCACATGTATGTCATCTAATAAGTATTCAAGATATGTTTGAGTTATCCAACTATCACTCTTATTAGTACGCATTGCCTCTCTAACTGTATATACGTATTGATTAAATACACTAATAGGAGATCTAATACTTGATATTTAGAGAAATGTGTTACTTCAAAAGTAACTGTATTATTATCGTAAGTTGTTTCTGCAGCGCATTCCCACAATTTATTTTCTTCATCATAATAAGCAACGGATAGCTCATCATTAATTGGGGCTTTATCCAATTTAAGTGTTACTTGGACTGGCTTTTCAAATACTGTACCACTTGGACCAAATTCTGCACCGCAAAGAAAACCTAAAATAGCAGCACTAGAAAATTTAGCAGGTTCTTCAACATATTGAGCATTAATATTTGTATCACCTTTTAGGGCACCAGCAGGAATATTTAAACCTAAATAAGATTCTTCATCTTTTACTTGGCCACCATTAGTGCCGATAGTTTTACTAACAACCGAATACTCTCTAGCGCTTGGAGTTAATGTATTTTCTGTTGTTTCTGAATCTTTTTAGCATCACAACTACATGATGGAAGAATTAAACTTAAAGTCATAACTCCAATAGAGATTAAATTTTTAAATTTCATAATAATGCCCCTCTTTATAAAGAAATTTTAAATTTTGAGTATACGTGTTGCAAAAAATAATAAAAACATTCTCAAAATTGTCAAAAGCTTTTATTGATAAACTCGATTATCATTTAATCTACCTGTGGTTTTAAACGATAAAATAGGTCAGAGTTTTAAGATTGAATTATCTTTTCTTGAATCTATGACATCATAAATAGTCACTAAATTTGATTCAACTTTATAAAGGATTAAATATCTACCTAAATGAATAGGCATTCTTTTTATCGGAATGCCGCCTATTGTTAATCCATCAACATTTGGAAAAGCATTAGGACATTTCTTTAAAGAGTCTATTGAAAAAATTATCTCCTTATACAAATCTTTCGCAACTTGTTGAGAGACATTATTAACAAAAAGAACGCACTCCAATATATCCGAATATGCTCTTTGAGTAATTGATACGTTATATTTATCCATTAGCCAACAATCTTTCTTAATGCAGCATCCAGCTCTTCAAGCGAATAGCTTTTTGCACCACTTCTTTGCTCTAATTCAATGTCTAATAATCTTTCTTTCAATTTCAAAAGAGCTAAATGTTTTTCAAAAGCTTCAACGGACATAACGACTAAATCGCCTTCACCGTTTTTTGTTAGATATATAGGTTCACCTGTTTGCTTACATTTTTCGGAAATTTCATTATATTGGTTTCTTAAACTTGTAGATGGTAATATCGTCATATCATTTCCTCCTGATATAATTCTATCAACATTATGATATATCATTAATTAATCTAAATAAATGATTGGTTTTTATTTGTTATTTTTCATTAAAGATTAATCATATCGTTTTTGTATGAAAGTCATAATATTATACATATTTGATTTATATGCTCTAACCTACTAAAATCCCATCATAATTGTTTATCAAGGAGGAAACGATATGACAGTTGAATTTTGGTATTTGATAGGAGCGGCTCTAGTTTTCTTTATGCAAGCTGGATTTGCTATGGTTGAAACTGGTTTTACAAGAGCAAAAAATGCTGGAAATATTATCATGAAAAACCTTATGGACTTCTGTATAGGAACAGTAGTATTTATGCTTTTAGGATTTGGATTAATGATGGGCGAAGATGCATTATTTGGACTTATTGGTATTCCTAATATGGATTTATTTGCTAAGTTTAGTGAATTTATACAAAATCCAAGTGAGGGTTTTACAGGAGCCTCTATTTTTGTTTTTAATCTTGTTTTTTGCGCAACAGCAGCAACAATTGTTTCTGGCTCAATGGCAGAAAGAACTAAATTTTTGTCATATTGTATATATTCAGCAGTTATCTCTTTGATTATTTATCCTATTGAAGCTCACTGGATTTGGGGCGGCGGTTGGTTATCATCACTTGGATTTCATGATTATGCTGGTAGTACTGCTATTCATATGGTCGGTGGTATTGCTGCTCTTATTGGCGCAATGTTTGTTGGACCTCGTATTGGAAAATATGAAAAAGATGAAACTGGCAAAATTATTAAAGTTAATGCTATTCAAGGGCATTCTATTCCACTCGGCGCACTAGGTGCATTTATCTTATGGTTTGGATGGTATGGATTTAATGGAGCAGCAGCAACTTCAACTAGTGAATTAGCTACAATTTTTTTAAACACCACCATTGCACCAGCTGTTGCGACAGTTACAACAATGATATTTACTTGGATTAAAAATAAGAAGCCAGATGTATCTATGTGCATTAACGCATGTCTAGCAGGCCTTGTAGGTGTAACTGCAGGCTGTGATGCATTTGATGCAATAGGTTCTACTATTGTCGGTATTGTTTCGGGCTTATTAGTTGTATTTGTTGTTGAATTCCTTGATCTTAAACTTCATATTGATGATCCAGTAGGTGCTGTTGGTGTTCATATGGCTAACGGTATTTGGGGAACTATCGCAGTTGGATTATTAGCAAATCCAAGCGCTCCAGCAGGATTAGATGGCCTTTTCTATACAGGTAATTTCAAACAATTTGGATTACAAATGTTAGGATTTATTAGTGTTGCAGCATATACATCAGTATTAATGTTTGTTACATTCCTTGTTATCAAGAAAACTATTGGATTACGCGTTACGAAAGAAGAAGAAATTAAAGGTTTAGACCTTACAGAACACGGTCTTACAAGTTCGTATGCAGATTTCTTAATGACCGCAAATACATATAATCATCC
>JAILIF010000040.1 GCA_024695405.1 Bacilli bacterium | reverse complement strand
AACTAACGCTCCTAAAAATACTAATGTAAAATTTTTATTCCTAAACACATTTTTTCTTTTTACTTCAATAACTTCTTCCATACTTTCCCCTTTTTCAATATGTATATTAAAGACTAAATAGTAAAATTAATCTATACATTCTATTTGTCATTTATTGTTTTATTAGCAACTTTTAGTTGCAACAACGTTAAAAACAACAATAGGATTATAGAATAATAATTATTAAATAATCCTTAAATAAAATAAAAAAATCCTTAAATTGTGCCGGTTCATAGGCCAATAAAAGGGTGATATTTCAACTGGTGCCCGAGGCCGGAGTTGAACCGGCACAGTATCACTACTGCTGGATTTTGAGTCCAGTGCGTCTACCAATTTCACCACTCGGGCAGTGTAATATATTATAAATTCTAGTCTTATTGTAATCAACAAAGGAATTAATAAACTTGGAGTGCTTGGTATGAATTGAACATACGACCTTAGCCTCCGGAGGGCCACGCTCTATCGACTGAGCTACAAGCACATATATAACTTTTAATATTATTTCAAAAATTGGTGCGGCCAAGAAGATTTGAACTTCCATGATTACTCATCGGTTTCTGAGGCCGACGCGTCTACCAATTCCGCCATGGCCGCATCTATTCCTATTAAAAGCATTTTATATTCTATCATAATAGTCTTTATATGGCTTTTCTTTTTGAAAAATGAGTGGTTTGCCACCAATAAAATAAGAATTTGAGAAATGTAATTTATAAATAAATTAAATAAAATTTTTAGCACTCTCACTTGCAGAGTGCTAATTTTGTACTATAATGAAATTGAATAGGAGGACAAGATTATGAATATTAACCAAGAACCTAATTATGAAAATGATGAAAACGTCCTTCAAAAGTTTGGACGTAACATTAACGAAGAAGTCAAGAAAGGAAAAGTAGATCCTGTAATAGGAAGAGATGAAGAAATAAGAAAAATTATTCAAATACTTGCTCGTAAAAGTAAGAATAATGTCATTCTTATTGGTGAACCAGGAGTTGGTAAAACCGCTATTCTTGAAGGTTTAGCAGAAAGAATAGTTAAAGATGATGTCCCTTTAACTTTAAAAGATAAGACTATATATGAACTAGATATGGGTGCGCTTATTGCAGGCGCTAAATATCGTGGTGAATTTGAGGAAAGACTTAAAGCAGTCTTAAATAAGATTAAAGAATCTGACGGAAAGATTATTTTATTTATTGATGAAATTCATTTAATTGTTGGTGCAGGTAGAACAGATGGCGCAATGGATGCATCTAATATGCTTAAGCCTATGCTTGCTAGAGGGGAAATTGACTGTATTGGCGCCACTACTTTAAATGAATATAGACAATATATTGAAAAAGATAGAGCACTAGAAAGACGTTTTCAACCTGTCTTAGTAGGAGAACCTACTGTAGAAGATACTATATCTATATTAAGAGGTCTTAAAAATAGATTTGAGACTTTCCATGGAGTTAAGATTTCTGATAATGCTTTAATAGCCGCGGCTACTTTATCTAATAGATATCTAACAAGTAGATTTCTTCCTGATAAAGCAATCGACTTAGTAGATGAAGCATGCGCATCTATAAAAGTAGAAATTGAATCAATGCCTACTGAATTAGATGAATTAGAAAGAAATATAAGACAATTAGAAATAGAAAAAGCAGCTCTTTCTAAAGAAAGCGATGATTCTAGTAAAAAGCGTCTTGCTGTCTTAGAAGATGAATTATCTAAAAAGAAATCAGAAGAGGAAAAACTAACTGCTGAGTGGAAACAAGAAAAAGAAAAAATTGTTGAAGCAAAGAAAGTTAAAGAAGAAAAAGAAAAAGCAACTAGAGATCTAGAGTTTGCTTATAGCCAAGGTGAATATGAAAAAGCAGGTGAATTAAAATATAAGATTATTCCTGCTTTGGAGAAAAAGCTTGAATCACTAGAAGTTAAAAATTCTAATGGTGAATCTTTAATTAGTGAAGTAGTCGATGAAGAAGAAATCGCAAAAATTATTTCTAAACAAACTAATATTCCACTATCACGTATTCAAAAAGGTGATAAGCAAAAAGTCTTAGATTTAAAGAAAACTTTAGAGAAACGAGTTATCGGACAAGATGAAGCTCTTTCTCTTGTTAGTAACGCTATTTTACGTCAAAGAGCAGGTATTAAGGATGCAAATAGGCCAATTGGTTCGTTCTTATTCCTTGGTCCAACTGGAGTAGGTAAAACAGAAGTAGCAAAATCTTTAGCAGAAGCTTTATTTGATAGTGAATCTCATATCATTAGAATCGATATGTCTGAATATATGGAGAAATATTCTACTTCTAGATTAATTGGTGCTCCTCCAGGATATGTTGGTTACGAAGAAGGTGGACAATTAACTGAAAAAGTAAGAAGAAACCCATATTCAATTGTCTTATTTGACGAAATAGAAAAAGCTCATCCTGAAGTATTTAATCTATTACTTCAAATACTCGATGATGGTAGACTAACAGACTCTCAAGGAAGAATAATTGATTTTAAGAACACCATTATCATTATGACTTCTAATTTAGGATCAAGTGATATATTGGAAGGCCATAAAGAAAATGTAGAAATGTTATTACATCAAACATTTAAACCGGAATTCTTAAATCGTATTGATGAAATAGTCTACTTCAATCCATTAGGAAAAGAAGTTCAATTAAAGATTGTTGATAAGATGTTAAATTTACTTAATAGAAGACTAAAAGAATCTTACTATTCAGTTGAATTCTCTAACGCTCTTAAACAATATATCTTAGATAGCTCTTATTCTGAAACTTTTGGTGCTAGACCTATTAAAAGATTTATTCAAAACGAAGTGGAAACACTTCTTGCTACTGAAATCATTAGTGAGCATATAGATACAAAACATAAATATCTAGTTGATTACATTAACGACAAGATTGTAATTAAACAGATGTAAAAACAAAAACGAAGAGGCGCTTAGCTTTGAGCGACCTCTTCATTTTTTTGTTCTATTGTTTCTTGTCCATTTAAATAATTGACGTATAGTTCTTTATTCTTAAGAAACACTTTAACTAATTGAGGATCAAAATGTGTTCCTGCTTCTTCCTCAATAATTTGGAAAGCTTTCTCAGGTTCCATTTTAGGTTTATAGCAACGTTCTGAAGTTAAAGCATCAAATACATCCGCAATAGCCATAATTCTAGCTGCTAAAGGAATCTTTTTACCTTTTAATCCAGTTGGATACCCTGTTCCATCCCATCTTTCATGATGATACATTGCGATGTCACTAGCAAACTTGAGATAATCATCATCAGCAACACCTTCTAAGATTTGCTTAATAACAACACCACCCATAGAAGCGTGTTTTTTCATTTCTTCAAATTCTTCAGGAGTTAATCTAGCGGGTTTAGTTAATATTTGATCTGAAACTACAATTTTACCAACATCATGTAAAGGTGCTAATAAATATATAAGTTGAACAAATTCATCTGATACTTCTTTAGAATAACTCTTCATGCCTTTAATTTCTTCTGCAAGATTCTTAGCAAAATAACTTGTTCTAATAACATGCTCACCAGTATTAGCGTCTCTACTTTCAATCAAACTGGCCAACGCTGTAATAATATGGTTTTGCATTCTAGACATCTTTTCTTGTTTATCTACTAATTCAGTTTTGACATCTTCTTGGACTAAATCGTTATAGTAAATATAAGATAGACAAGCACACAATCCAATCGCGATATACGTAACATGAATTTCTTCATTAAATAATTCCTTAGAGAACATTGTAAGAGCTATACCAGCAGCGATAATAACAAAAATGCATGCAATAGTAACTAAATCTCTAGATCTAAATCTTCTACCTACAACAAATAAGCATACAAGCAAGTAAGCAAATGATACCGAGAAAAAGATTTCATAAATATAAAAATATGTTCCTCTATGATATCCAATTTCATCGAAAGAAAATATCCATCCTTTAAAAGCACATACTGTTTCAGCGATTATTCCCATAGTAAAGAACACTATTGCTACAACTTTTTGGCCTCTTAAGCCAAGAGCACCACAAAAAAGCATTGCAAGAATAGGAGATAATGAGAATTGCAATACAGTTAAAATATATAAAGGAATTTTTAAATCAGGATCATAATATCCACAGTGAACAGCAAATTCTGCAAAGCAGCAGAATACTATAGATAAGAATGTCCAAGTAAACCATTTCTTTTGTTTTTTTGTAAATCCAGAGTATGCTAAAACGTGAAATGTCATTCCTAACATCATCAATGTCACTATAGCAATTGTCCCTAGATAAAAATACTTCATGATTTTATTATTTATAAATTACTAGAAAATGCACCATAATAAAACAAAAAAATTAATTTTTTGATAAAAATATATAATATTTTTAAGACTAAATTCAAAACAATTAGAGCATAAAATTATTTTTTTTACTAAAACATAAATTATATAATTAGCTATGGTAACTGAATTAATTTCCGTTTTGTTTATATCTTTGAGTTCTCAAACAGATAGAGGGCTAATTTTAAGATTGGACTCTGACTATGAGAGTTACAATTTCGTTTCAGATACAGGCAGAGATATTAATTGTAAAAGATATATTGGGAATGATACCCCAGTAGATTACCCATCCGCAAGCAATTATTTAAGTGCTACTAAAGTTGGTAATCCATCTTTTAATTACAACTGCCATTCATTTGCATGGCGATACAAAGGAAACTTAAACAATATTGACTCTACTACAAACTGCGTCATTGATGATGAAACTCAATTTTTAGGCAATCCTGAATATAGCGGTACTTTTTGTTATTATGAGCATATATATGATGAAATTTATCCTTCCTCTTTTCCTTTTTATTTCCCTATTTTACAAGGGGACATTATAGTTTATATAAAAAACGATATCATCGGAGATTTTATTGAGGAAGGCAATGCTCACTCAGCTTATGTAATTACTCCGTCAACAAGTTTTGCAAGCATAGTAGTTAGATCTAAATGGGGTAAATATGGCACATATGAACACAACGCTTTAGATTGTCCATATTATAACCCTCAAATAATTTATGGAAATACCATATATCCCGAAAGACAAATTTCTGTTTTTAGATTAATGCATTATTATGGATATAGTTATATAAATCCTTATCTTCATAATAAGCATTCAATTTGTTGCACCACTGTCTCTGAAAATGAAGCCCATAGATTTGGAGATTCTAACGGCCATCTCATTTGCTTAGACTGTTTATATGATACAGGAATCATTTTATATAACACGGAGGATCCTTCACTATGAAAGCAAAGCCGTTTAATCTTTTTTTACTATCATTTTTATTAATTTCATGTTCTAGTAACAGTAACAACGAAGCAAGCAATAGCCAAGTAGATAATCCTCAAATTGAAGAAGCTTTTGAATACTACACAGAATTAAAAGAAATCTATGATACCTCAATAAAGAATAAAGAGATAACATTGCAATCTATTCAATATCACGGTTGGGAAGAGGTAGATTTTAAAGAAACCAAAAGAGAAATTGAAAATCTCAGATTTCCAAACGAAAGCACTAATATTGATAACTCATTATTTTATATTTATAGAACAACTAGTGGAACTCCTCATATTTACAAATTTTCTAAAGAATTTGATGACTATCTTAATAGTTTCTTTGAAAGCGCAAACTTTATTGTAGATGAAATAAATAATGATTTAGGCATACTTAGTATTTATAATCAAACACTTGGCGTTATAGATGTATATTACGATGGAAAAGTCGGATATACAAATAACGACATCCGCTATGTATCAAACGAAAAATTGGATACATTTAATTTATACTTAGAATACATTATGATATTGACTACTAACATAGAATACAAATTCACTCTTAAGGATGGAATAGACTTTTTTTATAAGTTAAAAAGTCGCAATGCATTATTAACGTGTAACAATAAAGGATTTGAAATGCAAAAAATATATGAATTATTTCTTGATAATGTTGAATTGTTTTCAGATACTTTAACCTTATATATGAATGCTCCTATTCCATATAGTTTAGAAGGTATTAAAATTAAAAATGGCGAAGTTGAAAATTCAAAAACGATTATCAACAAAGATGGATATATTATTGAATATAGGGATGAATTTATGTCTTATCATTCCGAAATGCTACAGAGTTATTTCAAGGATCAAGATCAATATGCAGGAACATTTATTTTAAAGAACGCACATATTTTTGTTGTCTATCCATTTAAAATAAATATTGATAAATTGATTTGGATTTATAAATAATTTGGTCGGGAAGACGAGATTCAAACTCGCAACCTCTCGCTCCCGAAGCGAGTGCGCTATCAAGCTGAGATAATTTGGATAGAATAACAGGTAGCACTAAGACCTACCTTTATGAAACGCTATCTGTAAAAAATGCAAAAAATGCATATTTTCTGAGAAATATATAAGTAAAAAGTCTCAAAAGCAAAGGTTTTAATATGCTTTTACAAAATTGCTATTGATTGTGTTGCTGAACGTATACAGTTTAGTAAATTCAAATTTGCTAGTTAATTCAAAATATCCACGTATATATAAATAGATGACAGTTTATAAAAATATTGATTAAAAATAAAATAAGTTTTAAAGTAAAGTATGGTACAAGAATTATTTTTAATTATATGTTTTTCATTAAGTACTCGGAATATAAATGGCCGTTCTTTTAGTGTAGATTATACCAAATACCAGGATGATTCTTTTATTTCCTACACAGGTAAAAATATTTCTTCTTTTATATATATAGGGAACGAAACTCCAACTGATTTTCTTGATATAAGTAGATTTCCAAATGCTATAAAAGTCGCTGAACCATCTTTCAAGTATAATTGCCATTCTTTTGCATGGCGCTATAGAGGTAATCTAAACAATATAAACAATTATACAAATTGCATTATTAATAATGAAGGGCAGTTTTTGCAAGATCCTGACTATCTTGGAACTTTTTGTTACTATACGGTAATATATGGCTCAGTTTTTCCTTCTTCGTTTCCTTTTATCTCCCCTCTTTTAACAGGTGATATTATTGTTTACGAAAACACTGATTACGGAGGAGCAATGAATATGGATGGAAATTCTCATTCAGCCTATGTTATCGCTCCATCTACAAGTTTTTCCGGTACATTGGTTAGATCAAAATGGTGTGAACATGGAGTATATGAGCATTACGCCTTAGAATGTCCATATTATCAAGAGCAAACAATTCTTCCAGGTAATGATATAGTTCCTGAAACAACTTTCTCTGTTTATAGATTAATGCACTATTACGGATATACATCGGTGAACAGCTATGTTCATAACAAACATTCGATTTGTTGCACAACCATCTCAGAAAATGAGCCTCATAGATTTGGAGACTCGAATGGGCATCTTGTTTGTTTAGATTGCTTATACGATACAGGAATTATCCTATATGAAGAGGAGGATCCTTCGCTATGAAAAATAAAGCTGTAAAATTTCTTTCAATATGTTTTTTATTAGTTTCGTGTTCGGACGATGGCAAAATGCCCGGAAACGATACAGTTACTCCTCAAGTAGAAGAAGATTTTGTTTACTATTCTGGATTAAAAGAAATATATGATACAACAATCACTAACAAAGAAATTACTTTAAAATCTTATTTATTTTTTGGACACGAAGAAATAGATAATAAAGATATAAAAAGAGAAGTTACAAACTTAAAATCACCAGACGAAAATGCAAATATTGAAAATTCATTTACATATTTTAATGGCGAATTACAGAACCTATATAATTGCAAATCGTCTAAAACATTCGAAGATTATTTTAACACCTTTATTCAACAAACAAATTTCCATATTGATGAAGTTAATAATAGCCACGGTGCTTTCCAAGTAGAAAACGCTTCTCTTGGAAGAGCTGATATTTATTACGATGGAACAGTTGGCTATACAAAGGATGGAATCCACTATTTATCCGATGATGCTCTAGATATTTTTTATTCTTTCTTAGAATATATTAAATCAGTGTCTATTTATTCTAGTGATAAATTTGACAATAAATCCGGTAACAATTTTTTAAAATTATTAGGAATGCATAATGCATCAATATTTTGTAATAACAAAGAATATCGAATAAGCACAATAATCGAATCAATGAAAGATGATTCTGAAGTGTTTTCAGACCACTATACACTATATTTAAACGCTGAGATTCCATATAGTTTAGAAGGAATTGAGATAAGACAACCAAACAACTCCGCAAGGAAAACAATCATCAATAAAGATGGCTACATAATTGAATACAGAAATGTCTATAGAGCATACTATTCTCAGATGACTCAAGATTGGTTTGAGGATGAATACGCTTCTTATTTATCTCTAGAAAACGCAAATGGTTTCTATGTTTATCCATATAGAATCAATGTTGAGAAATTTATGTGGATTTTTAAATAATTTGGTCGGGAAGACGAGATTCAAACTCGCGACCTCTCGCTCCCGAAGCGAGCGCACTATCAAGCTGTGCTACTTCCCGAAAAGAATTAGAAGAGAGTTAATTGATCATCTTCATCTAATCCATCTAAAACTCCCATTTGAGATAATGCTTCGACGTTAGTTTGTGATAATTTAGTTCTTCTTAATAAATCTTTTTTAGAAGTGAATGGGCCATCTTTTCTTGCTTCTATAACTGTCTGAGCGTTGTTTTCACCTAATTGATCAACAGTAGAGAATGGAGGGATTAAACATTTATTTTCTTTATCAACAACGAAGTTAACTGAATCAGATTTATATAAGTTAATGTTACTTATCTTATAGCCTCTTTGATACATCTCAAGAGCAATATGCAATGTCTTAAGTTGTTCACCTTCTTTAGTAGAAAGTTTTTCTTTATTTTTAACTTTGTTATCTAATTCGACAATCTTCTTAATAATTGCGTCTTTTCCATCAATCATTGTTTGAATATCATATTGTTTACTTCTAACAGAGAAGAAAACACAGTAAAACACTAAAGGATAATATACTTTAAAGTATCCAACACGAACCGCCATAGTAACATAAGCAACAGCGTGTCCTTTAGGGAATAAGTATTTAATCTTTTGACATGAATCAATATAGAAATCAGGAACATTATTAGCTTTCATCATGTCAAAATATTCTTCTTTTAGACCTTTGCCTTTACGAACATCTTCCATGATTTTAAATGATGTTCCTGGAGGTAAACCTTTAGAGATAAGATAGCCCATAATATCATCACGACATCCAATAACTTCTCTAAGAGTAGCTTTTCCTTGTTTAATAATATCTTCAGCGTTTCCTTGCCAAACATTAGTACCATGAGAAATACCTGAAATAATAACTAAATCAGAGAATGTTTTAGGTCTAGTTTCTTCTAAGATTCCTCTAACGAATCCAGTACCGAATTCAGGAATACCTAAAGCACCTGTTTCGTTATGATCAAAGTCAGTTGACATACCAAGTGCTTCTGGAGAAGAGAATAGGGAAAGAACTTTAGGATCATTCAGTGGAATAGATTTCATGTCCACTCCTGCTAATTCACACATAAGTCTAAGCGCAAGAGGGTCAACGTGACCTAATAAGTCGAGTTTAAGAATAGTATCATGAATAGAATGGAAATCGAAGTGAGTTGTCTGCCATCTACTTTCTAAGTCATCAGCTGGGTATTGAACTGGAGTAAAGTCATAAACATCGTTTTCTTTAGGAACAACAACAATACCACCAGGGTGTTGGCCAGTTGTACGTTTAACATCAACACATCCACTAGCTAAAAAGCCAATCTTCGCTCTTGGATAATTATCTGCCATATTCTTAGCGTCTAATTTATCAATACCTTTAGAAATTAATAATCTTTCGATATATCCTTTTGCATAACCAAAAGCAGTCTTTTCTGCGACTGTTTCAATAGTGCCTGCTCTAAAGACATTAGTTTCTCCTAACAATACTTTAGTATAATCATGAGCTTTACCTTGATAATCGTTAGGGAAGTTTAAGTCAATATCAGGAACTTTATCAGCGTTAAACCCTAGGAATGTTTCAAAAGGAATATTTTGTCCATCATGTACCATTGGTTCGCCACAAATAGGACACTTCTTTTCAGGCAAATCATAACCAGATTTATATTCTGGCATAGTTTCACTAGTCCATTCTAAGTGCTTACATTTTGGACATCTATAGTGTGGAGGAAGAGGATTAACTTCAGTAATGTTTGCCATTGTAGCAACAAAAGAAGAACCAACAGATCCACGAGATCCAACAATAAATCCATCTTCGTTTGCTTTTTTAATAATCTTATGAGCGATGTAATAAATAACAGCATAGCCGTTATTGATAATACCATCGAGCTCTCTATTTAAACGCTTTTCAATATATTCAGGTAAGATATCACCATATAATTCATGCGCTTTATTAAAGCACATTTCTCTCAACATATTGTCGCAGTTCTCAATAGTAGGAGTATATAAGTGAGTATTTGGAGTAGGTTCCAAGAATTCTACTTGATCCGCAATTTTATTAGTATTAGTAACTACTATTTCATATGCTTTTTCTTTGCCTAAGAAATCCATACATTCAAGCATTTCTTTTGTTGAACGATAATGTTGATCTGGATTAGGGAATTCTTTTTCTTTGCTTCTACTATATGGATTAAGAGCGTGGTTAACTCCGCCAAGCAACTTAGCGAAAATATATACATCTCTAAATACTTTTCTAGTTCTATCAGCATAGTGAACATCTCCAGTAGCGCATACTGGAATTCCTAATTCATCTGCACCACTAACGATATCTTTAACAATATCTTTAATTTCTTCCTCTGTATTTTCACGCATATTCACTAACCATGAATAGTTTTCAAGAGGTTGAACTTCGATATAATCATAAAACTTCATTGTTTCTAGAAGTTTTTCTTTTTCATAGTATCTTCCAGCGTTAAACACTTCTCCATTAAAGCAAGCAGAACCAATTAATAAATGAGATCTATGTTCTTGGATTTTACTTCTAGGAATTTTTGGAACTTCTGCAAAGTAATCAATATGAGAATAAGAGACTAATTTAAATAAATCTTTAAGACCTACTTTATCTTTAGCAATTGCAACAACATGAGACGGTCTCATGTGTTTATAGTGTTCGTTTGTTATTTGAAGCTTTTCTAAATCTCTATGACGCATTTCATAATTGTCTTTAGTGAGTTTAGCTAAGATTGGTTGCCAAACATCATTTAAGACTTTAGCATCGTAATCCGCTCTATGGGCTTCATCTTCATCATATTCAACTTCCATGTTTCTACATAAAGCGCCTAATCTATGCGCTTTTGATTCAGGGAATAAATATCTAGATAACATTAAAGTATCAATAACTGGATTTTTAAGTTCTTCATATCCATAACGTTTAAGTTCTGCGTTCATCATCGCAATATCGAAACTAGCGTTATGAGTAACTAAAACAGAATCACCAATATACTCCATAATCTTTGGAAGTGCTTCTTCCATAGATGGTTGATTCGCTAAATCGTCATCACTAATGCCAGTTAATTCAACAATCTTTCTTGGTAAAGGCTTTCCAGGATTAATTAAAATATCAAATCTGCTAACTACCGAACCATGTTCAACTTTAACCGCGCCAAACTCAATTACTCTATTATATTTAGCACTTAAGCCACTAGTTTCAGTATCGAATACAACATAACTCGCTTTATTTAAAACAACATCAGAAGGATTCATGATGTAATTGAGTTTGTCTTCAATCATATAAAACTCAATGCCATATAAAATCTTTAAGCCTGTTTTACGAGCGGCATCTTGAGCATCTGGATATCCTTGAACAACTCCGTGGTCAGTAATTGCAATGGCTTTATGGCCCATTGCTTTTGCTTGAGCACAGTAAACAGCCATATTGGAAATACCATCCATCGCAGACATATTTGTGTGTAAATGTAATTCTACTCTAGTTTCACCTTGTTCAACTTCTATCTCATCTGGTGGAAGAGGATCAATATAATGTCCTTTGATAGTTAATTGCTTAGTGAAATTATCTAATGTAGTAACACCTCTTACTCTAAGGTTGTCACCCCAACTTAATTTATTACAAATTTCATCAGTGAATGATGCGTTAATAAATTGATTAACATAGATTGCTCCGCCAGCAGTATCAAATACGCCAATAGTAACTTTCTTTTTGCCACCAAATTCTTTAATTTCTTTTGAGAAGAATTTACCGACAAAATCAACGTGGTCACTTTCTAAAGTAATATCGTCAATTTTTTCAATCAATTTATAGTTACCACGTTTATTTAAACGCTGACGTTCTTTTTCATTTTGAAGCTCTCTAAGATTTTCTTTCATCTTTTCAAGATAAATATCTTCGGTAACTTCCTGCATTGCTTCTCTTTCTTTTTCAATCAATGCGGTAGCTTCATCTTTTTCTTTTATTTCTTTAGCTTCTTCGTTTTCGTCGTCATCAATAGAAGATTCTGCTTCAGTTGATTCAATTTCTTCTTCGATTACTTCGTCATTAGATGAGTTATCTATGACGGTTTCTTTAATATCTTTAGAAGAGCTTTCTTCAACCACTTCTTGAGGCACTTCTTCTATTTTTTTACTAGGGCTTTTTACAACTTCTTCAACCATGAAATCATAGTTGATAAACGCTAAAAAGTCTTTGAAATCAAAAATAGTATTAGAGCATAAATCTTTTTCCATCTCATCATCAAAAGAAACAGTAATAGAGTCTTTATTTGCATTTATCTCATATGGGAAAGGAATATGATAAATAGATTGATACCAATCCTTTAATAAGCTAGCAACATCTTTACTTGTTGGCTTTTTAATATATAAGAATCTAACAAAATATGGATAATCTACACCATTAAGGCCTTCTTGAAGTTGATGTAAGAATTCATATTTCCAAGGAGTCTTTTTAACAATGACCATATCGATTTGTTCGTGTTTAAATCTATTTCTTCCTACCATTTCAAATTCCATATCAAAATCATCGACATTATCGATGTGAATAGAATTTAAGAACGATATCATCTTCTCTCTAGTTATCATAAAATACCCACTAAAAAGCCTTGGAAGATATATACCCAAATATCTTTAAATAAGATAAATGCCATAAATCCTAAAAGAATAATTAATCCAATAAAAGAAACAATGTTTTTTGCTTTGTCAGGAATTTTTTTATGTGTTATTCCTTCAATAATTAAAACTAATAACTGCCATCCATCTAATCCAGGGAACGGAAGCAAATTGAAAATAGCTAAGTTAACACTAATTAACCCCCATAAATAGATAAATGTAGCAACTCCTAATTCATCGAGAATTGTTTTTGCTTCAAAGCCAATTCCAACAATTCCAGACATTTTATCAACGCCTACTTTTCCAGTAACTAATGAACCTAGTCCATCTACTACAGCAGTAGCGCTTCTTCCAAAGTCTTTAAATGATTGACCTATTGCTTCTCCAAAAGAATATCTATAGTCTTCCACATTGATTCTTAATCCACAATCAGGCATCTTTCCATCCTCGAAATTAATAACGACAGGGTGATCAAAGTGATTCTCTTTGTTCTCTTTATCTTTAGTTTTTAAATTGATTGAAAGAGATTTGATATTATCGACATATTTAACAGTTTGAATTACTGTATGATTTTCATCATCATTACATCCATATAAGACATAAGAATAAACTGGGTTTTTAAAAGATCTATTTGGGACTAATGCCACTCTAGCATCTTTAGTAGAATCATCATTAAAAGTAACTGTTCCTACTTCCATAAGCATGCATGAATTAATATTTCCAAATTCATCAACGTCATTCCATATTTCATCGCTAGCAAGACTTAAATAGTCATGAGATTGAATACCAGCATTGGCGATGATTGAATCATCAACAACACTAACTTCATTAATGTAAGTAAATGAATGTTGTTCACACGCAATATTTCCAATAAAGAATACAACTAAAGCAAGAACAGCGTTCATAGTAACGCCTGCTACTAATATAATTGCTTGTTTCCATTTTTTAATTCCGTGTAAGCTTCTTGAGGCATCTACTTCTACGCCTTCTGGAAGTTCCACTCCTTCTCCATACATAGAGACATATCCGCCAAAAGGAATTGCCCTTAAAGAAAATTGAGTTTCTCCACCTTTTCTTTTATGCTTCCAAAGCAAAGGCCCCATACCTACAGAGAATTCAAGACAATATACCTTAAATATTTTTGCTGCAGTTAAATGACCTAATTCATGAATAACAATTAAAACCGATAAGCAAACTAAGAAAAGAAGAATATATAAAACTGTCATTAAAAATCCCATTACAATCTTTCTCCTTTCACTAATTTTGCTACTAACTCTCTAGTGAAGACATCACATTTTCTTATATCTTCATAAGAAGGGTTTTGTATATTATCAACATTGTTTACACAGTAATCAATGATATTTTCTATTTCTGTAAATTTAATTTTCTTACTTAAGAAAGCATACACCGCTTCTTCATTAGCAGCGTTAAATGCTGCGCCATATAATCCCTGTTCATCAATAACCTTTTTTGCAAGTCTAACTATCGGAAATCTATCATAATCAAAAGGATATAAATTTGATTTTTTGTATTCTTTTAAATCGTTTACATACACTAAATCATATTCGCAAGCACCTTCGTATAGAGCATATTTAATAGGCACTCTCATATCTGGTTTACCTTCATCAAGTCTATATGAACCATCTTTATATCTAACTAGCGAATGAACAAAACTTTCATAATTAAACATTAATTCGATATCTTCGTATTTATATCCAAACAAATAATAGGCTTCAATTATTTCAAAAGTCTTATTGACCATGCTAGCACTATCGATGGTTATTTTTTGTCCCATTGACCATGTAGGGTGTTTAAGTGCGTCTTCTGGAGTAACATCTTTTAATTCTTCTCTAGATATTTTTCTAAACGCACCGCCAGAAGCTGTAATAACAATTTTATCTACGTTTTCATTGCTTACCGATAGACATTTAGACAACGCTACATGTTCACTGTCTATTGGTATCAATTTACCTTTACCTTCTTTTAAAAGTTTGTTAACTAATTCACCGCCAGTAACTAATGTTTCTTTATTTGCCAAAGCTAATACTTTGTTATTTTCCAAAGCGGTTAAACTTGGCTTAAGTCCAACAAATCCTACTAATGCATTAACAACCATATCGCAGTTACAAATACCAATTAATTCGTTTAGCCCATTATCACCAAAGAAAAATTTAACATTTGGGAATTGTTTTTCTAATTCTTTAGATTCGTTTCTAACACAGATATATTTAACAGGAAAATCTTCTAAAATTCCTTCGATTTTATTTATTTGTTTGCCAACAGAAAAAGCGACTAAGTTAAAATCCGCTGGATGTTTTTTAATTACATCCAGCGTTTGTTTGCCTATAGAACCTGATGCCCCTAACAAACAAATATTCTTCATATTACGAAACAAAGAATTCCCAAATGAAAATGTATGTAGCAGCAGCCATACATGAGAAGATTAAGGAGTCAATTCTATCTAAAATTCCACCATGTCCTGGGAAAATATTTCCATAGTCTTTGATACCGTTGAAACGTTTAATTGAAGAGAAGACGAAATCACCAATAACAGAGGTCGGAGGTAAGATCAACGCTAAAATTAAAATGTTATACCAGTGTTCTAAGTCAAGAACGCCTCTTAATAAAACCACTTGTCCTTGAGTGAAAGCAGGTAACATTAGACCAACTAAAGTACAAAGAGCAAATGAGAAGACAATTCCGCCAAAGAATCCTTCCCAAGTTTTCTTAGGAGAAATTCTTTCATTCATCTTTGTTTTACCAAATAACATACCAAATATATATCCACCAGTATCACTTAATACACCGGACATACATACCCATAGTAATAAGAAAGCAGTATAGAAGTTATCATCAACATTAAAGTAATCCGAATTATCTATAATCGCCGTAGTATCCGATGCAACAGTAACTATATCGTGGTTAACACTACTTGGAATGTATCTAATATATAAAGCACTTTGTAAACCGAAAACGATAATGAATATCATTGTGAAGATGAAGCATGCTTCACGAACAGTAAAATTTTTATCAACAATAACAGCTAAGAATAAGAAAAGAATAACAACGAAAACGATTAACGGGGAAAAGTTAATGTCTATAAAGTATTCAGATATTCTTATACCGCCCGTTTTCGTCATTAAGCCTCTAATAAGAGGCATAACCATCAGGAATATGGAAGATATAAGAGTAACAACGTACATAAATACAGAATATCTAATACGTCCGCATTTAATGATTTCCCAAATAGCGCCAATTAAAGTGACACAAATAAACACGAATATAAACCAGTCACCTAATAGGACAACAGGCAAAGCAAAAGTAATTAAAACAATTGCAGTTATGACTCTAGTCATAATTGAATTTCTTTTATTTCTTTGTGCTTCTTCTTCAGGAGAAGGAGTTTCCATAGCAGTTTTGATGCTAGTCATGCTGATAGAAGAGGTACTATCTTCATTACTGGTTAATGATAAGTTTTTCTCATTTATTTCCATCTTCTATCCCTCCGTATCTTCTATCTCTAGTTTTGAACTCTTTTATACAATCATTCAACTCTTTTTTATTGAAATCAGGCCAACAAGTTTTAGTAAAAATAAATTCTGCATATGCTAATTGCCATAGTAAGAAATTACTAGTTCTCATCTCTCCTGATGTTCTAATTAATAAATCAACTGGTGGTAAATCTTTTGTATATAAGTAATTTTCAAAAGTTTTTTCATTTAAATCATCAATAGAAATAACATTGTTTTCAACATCTTCACAGATTAATTTTGCCGCTCTAACTATTTCGGATTTCCCACCATAGTTTAAGCAAATGTTAAAAACAAAATTTTTATTATCTTTGGTTTTTTCTATTGAGTCATAGATAACTTTTCTAGTTTTTTCTGGAATTCTTGATAAGTCTCCGCTCACCATTACTCTACTACCATCTCTCATAAATCTCTTTATTTCTTTTTTGAAAAAGATTTCTAGATAATTGAATAAGTGATCGATTTCATCTTTTGGACGATTCCAGTTTTCAGTAGAAAAAGCATATAAAGACATTACTTTAATGCCGTTTTCTAAGCATCCTTCATAGATGTCTGTACATACTTCACACCCTTTTTTATGGCCTAAATGTCTTGGTAAGCCACGCTTTTTAGCCCAGCGACCATTTCCATCCATTATAAACGCAATGTGTTTAAGTTCTTTTTCCATTTGATTCATTATACACAATAAGATGGTAATTTTAAATAAAATACCATCTCACAAGTTATACATAGACAAAAAGAAAAGAGGCAAGCGCCTCTATTCATTAAATTGACATTAATTCTTTCTCTTTTTCTGCAATAATTGCATCAATTTCTTTGATTGCATCATCATGAACTTTTTGTAAATCATCAAGTAAACGTTTTTGCATGTCTTCAGTGTAAGCGTCATCGTCTTTGATTAAATCGACATATTCTCTTCTTACATTTCTAACTGCAACTTTTGATTCTTCACCATACTTACGAGCTTGCTTGACGATATCTTTTCTTCTATCTTCAGTTAATGCAGGAATCATTAATCTTACTTGTGTGCCTTCATTAATTGGGTTAATTCCCAAATCACTAGCGTTAATAGCAGCGCAGATATTTTTAATATCATTTTTATCGTAAGGTTTGATTAATAATTGTCTTGGTTCTGGAACAGAAACAGAAGAAATTTGATTTAATGGAGTTGGTGAACCATAATAGTCAACATTGATTCCATTAAGCATAGCAGGGCTTGCTTTACCAGTTCTTAAAGAAGATAAACTTCCTCTTAAAGATTCGGCTGATTTCTTCATTTGTTCTTCAGCCATCATAATTAATTCATCCATAGAATTATTCTCCTTTTTTACAAGTGGTCCCTAAAGACTCGCCTTTAGCGACACGAATAAAGTTAGTAGGATCTTCCATTGAAAATACTCTAACATCTATATCTTTATCCTTAACTAATTCTATCGCAGAAATGTCCATAACTTGAAGATTTCTTTTTATAATTTCATTAAAAGTTATTTCAGAGATAAATTTTGCATTAGGATTTGTAGCTGGATTATCATCATAAATTCCATCTACACCATTCTTGCCAATCAAGATAGCATCACAATTAAGTTCGATTGCTCTCATTGTTGCTGCAGTATCTGTTGTAAAGTATGGTTTACCTGTACCACCAGCTAAAAAAACTACTTTTCCTTCGTTCATTGCTTTATCAGCAACTTCAGGTGAATAAGTAACTGTAACTCCTTCAATTGCAGGAACAGCAGATGTTACCAATGAAGGAACATTAATATTTTTCAATACAGAAGACATTGTTACTGCATTAATAACAGTTCCAAGCATTCCCATATAATCTGCAGGAACTCTATCTAAGCCATTATCAGATGCAATTTTTCCTCTCCAGATGTTGCCTGCACCAATAACGATACATACTTGTGTTCCTTCATTTTTCATTTGAGCAATCATACTAGCAAGACCCTTCATCATATTAGAATCTACTATAGCATTTGAGTTGCCCTTTAACGCTTCTCCTGAGAACTTTAATAATACTCTTTTGTACATAATTTACCTCTTAAAAAAAGGAACATCAAAGATGTCCCTTTTGAATTTCAAAAATTACTTAGCTTGTGCCATGACTTCGCTAGCGAAATCATCTTGACGTTTTTCAATACCTTCACCAACTTGGTAACGAACGTATTTGACAACATTTAATTTCTTTTCTGCTAAGACAGCGCCGACTTTCTTAGAATCATCTAATAAGTAAGCTTGTTCAGTGAGAACCATTTCGGAGAAGTATTTATCAACTTTACCGCCGATGATTTTTTGAATCATAGCTTCTGGCTTACCAGCAAATTTTGGATCTTCTTTAGCAGCTCTTGTTTGAATTTCAGTTTCGTGTGCAATTGCATCTTCACCGATGTCAGCTTTTGAAGCATATGTTGGGTTATTAGCAGCAATGTGCATTGCTAAACCTTTACCAGTTTCAGCATCTTCCTTATCTAAAACTGCAACAACACCGATTTTGCCACCCATGTGAATGTATGTATAAACAGCGTTGTCACCTTTTTCGATGATTTGGAATCTACGTAAATCGAATTTTTCACCCATCTTAACAGTTGCGTCTGTGAATAAATCTTTTGTTAATTCTTTTGCAGCAGCAACGTCAGCTGGTTTGTTCTTTAAAATAACTGAAGCAACGTTTTCAACTAATTCTTTGAAAGCATCACCTTTAGAAACGAAGTCTGTTTCACAGTTAACTTCAACGATAACTGTTTTGCCACAGCCTTCACAAGTTTTAACAACTACTAAACCTTCAGCAGCAATTCTATCTGCTTTTTTAGCAGCTTTTGCTAAGCCCTTTTCACGGAGGTAGTCACCCGCTTTATCTAAATCGCAATCGTTTGCTAATAAAGCGCCTTTGCAGTCCATTAAGCCTGCACCAGTTCTATCTCTTAATACTTTAATTAAGTCAATTAAACTATCAGCCATTATTTGGATTCTCCTTCTTTTGCTGGTTCTGCTTTAGCTTCTTCTGCTTTAGGAGCAACTTCTTTTTTAGCAGCTGGTTTCTTTGCAGGTGCTTTAGCAGGTTTCTTGTCGCCGTTACCATCAGCAGCTAACATTGCAGCTCTTTTTGCAGCTCTTTCAGCTTGTTCTTTTTCAAAAGCTTCTTGACGAGCAGCTCTTTCTGCACGAATCTTTGCTAATTTTTCAGCGTTTTCTTTTTCAGTTTGTTTAATGACTTCCTTCATAGTAACTTCATCGCCTTCATCTTTAGTGTAAGCAACTACTGGTGCACCACCCTTAGATTCAACGATAGCGTCAGCGATGACAGCTAAAATTAAGGAAACACTTCTGACTGCATCATCGTTTGCTGGGATGACATAGTCACATAAATCAGGATTGCTGTTTGTATCAACGATACCGAAGACTGGGATTCCTAATCTCTTTGCTTCAGCAACAGCATTGTGTTCTGCATTTGGATCAACAACGAAGAGTGCATTAGGAATTTTTCTCATTTCCTTAATACCTTCTAAGTTCTTTGATAATTTTTCTTTTTCTTTACGGAGTTGAGCAGCTTCGACTTTTGGTAATAATTCGAATTCGCCTTCTTCTTCTCTTCTCTCTAAATCTTTGAGGTATCTAATTCTACCTTGGATTGTTTTGAAGTTTGTTAATGTACCACCTAACCATCTGTTAGTGATGTAGAAGCTACCACTTCTTAATGCTTCTTGAGTAACAACTTCAGCGATTTGTTGTTTTGTACCAACGAATAATACTTTACCACCGTTATCAACGATAGCTTTCATTGCTTTGTAAGCATCATTTACGAAAGCAACTGTTTGTGCTAAGTCAATGATATAAACACCATTTCTTGCACAGTAGATGTACTTTTTCATCTTTGGGTTCCATCTACGTGTTTGATGACCAAAGTGTGAACCAGCTTCTAACAATTTCTTCATTGTGATAACTGGAGCATTTTCGTCATGCATAACTGCAGCCATAGTTGCTGCATCTTTTGCATCAACAGCTGTTGCTGCTTCTGCTACTTTCTTTTCTTCTTCAACCATTGTGAAGACCTCCTTTTGTTCAGCCTCCGCTGTTTCTAAGAACTCGACCACTCCAATCTTTAGGAGCACAACGGCAGTTCAATCCGCAGCGTGTGTAGTCTGTGATATTTTCACAGCGTGTATGATTTTATCAAACTATATAATAACTAACAATAGTTATTTAACTTTTTTTCGCTCTTGGATGAGATTTTATATAAATCTCTTGCATAGATTTATCAGAAACATGCGTATAAACCTGTGTTGCGTTGATGCTATCATGGCCTAATAATTCTTGTATCAAACGTAAATCCATACCTGCTTCAAGTAAGTGCGTAGCGAAAGAATGCCTAAAAATATGAGGGTGCAAGCCAAAATTCAAGCCTAATTTCTTTTCAAGCTCGCTCAAAATAAGTTCGAGACCGCGGGTTGTCAATTGACCACCATTCTTATTTAAAAACAAATAATCGCTAGGTATTTTTGCTCTACTCAATAGTTTTTCTCTAAATTTAAAAACATATTCGGTTATTGTGTCTCTACATTGTTCAGTAAAAGGAACTACTCTTTCCTTATTACCCTTACCAATTACTCTTAAAAGTCTATCTTTCAAGAAGATATCTTCTAACTTTAAATTAACTAATTCTGATGCTCTTATACCAGTAAAATACAAAGTCTCAATAATTGCTTGATCTCTAGGCATCATTTCATCGGTTCTATTTTTATTCTCATTAAATATTTTCTCTATTTGCTCTTTATAAAGAGCATGTGGAAACTTTTTTTCTAATTTTAACGGGTTTAGAATTACAAAATCATTTTTCTCAGCCACACCTCTTTTGAACAAAAATTTAAAGAATCCTTTGCATGCCGAAAGTCTTCTTTTGCACGATCTTTTAGTGATTCCATTATTCAATTCTTCACTTAAAAAATTACGAATAATTATGATATCGACTTCTTTAAAAGAGCACCCTTCTTTATCCATAAATAACATGAATTTTTCTATATCTCTTCTATAAGAATCAATGGTTTTTAAAGAATAACGCTTTTCATTTTTCAATATTTCTAAGTACTCAAAAAGATAATTATTCATGGCTTAATAATAACAAAAAAAGCACATATTAGTTGTGCTTTCTTTTAGAAATTCTTTCCATGTAGTTACATTTTGGATAATTACTACATCCATAGAAGTAGCCATACTTGCCTTTTTTCTTAAGCAATGGGGCACCACACTTAGGACATAATTTATCACTTTTTTGATCTTCAGTCTTTGCAACTTCTGGTTTGATATATTTACAAGCTGGGAAGCCACTACAAGCTAAGAATGTTTTACCTCTTCTATCTTGTCTTTCAACTAAATGCTTTCCACAGATTGGACAGATTTCATCTGTCATAACTGGTTCTTTTTTCTCTTTTTTAACGTATTTACATTTAGGATAGTTGCTACATCCAATAAATCTACCATTTTTACTATCTTTATAGATCAATGGAGCACCACACTTAGGGCATAATTCTCCTGTTTCTTCAGGAGCATCTTTATACATAATTTCGTTTGCTTCTTCTACTTGCTTTACAAAAGGTACATAGAAATCAGATAACATCTTAAGTCTTGATTCACTACCGTCTTGTACGTTATCGAGTTTAGTTTCCATGTTAGCGGTATATTTAACATTAACAATAGCAGGGAAATATTTCTCTAATACATGAGCAGTCTTTTCACCTTGTTCAGTCAAAGTCAAAATACCACCAGTGTTATTAACGTATTTTCTTTCTCTTAAAGTATCAATTGTTGTAGCGTATGTACTTGGTCTACCAATACCAACCTCTTCCATAAGCTTAACAATTTTAGCTTCGGAATAATGCGCAGGAGCTTCAGTGAATTTTTGTTCACCTTCTTTTGAAATAATTTCGAATTTATCACCAACATTAATCTCTGGGAAATCGCCTTTATAATCTTCTGCTTCATCATCTCTATAAATGATGTCAAATCCACGGAATGATGTATGTGCAAGTTCAATGCCGTAATTAAAACTATTATCAGTAAATTTTATGGATAATACCTTTTCTACTTTAGGTGCCATTAAGGAACCAAGCGCTCTATTATAGATTAGTCTATAAAGATTATATTGATCAGGAGTTAAGAATTGTCTAATACTCTCTGGAGTTCTATGACAGCTTGTAGGTCTAATACCTTCGTGAGCGTCTTGACTTAAAACAGATTTCTTACCTTTTTTAATATGTCCTAAATATTCAGCGCCATATTTTTCAGTAATAAAAGCACTTGCTCTTTCAACAAATGATGGAGCTAATCTAGGAGAGTCAGTTCTCATATAAGTAATCAAACCAACTTGCTCACCATTAACAACAACACCTTCATATAAAGATTGCGCAACAGATTGAGTTTTCTTGGTTTTAAATTTTAGTTTTGAGAATGCTTCTTGCTGCATTGTTGAAGTTGTAAATGGTTCTTTACTATCTTTTATTCTATTGCTTGTATCTAAAGATACAACTTCAATAACTTTTCCAATGTTATTTAATATTTCATCACATTCTTGTTTGTTATGAATATCTAATTCTTTATTATTTTTATCCAAGGTTTTGACATTAAAATCATTGCCTAAAATCTTTGCAATAACTTTAATTTTCCAATATTCTTCACTAACAAATTTTTTGATTTCTTGTTCGTGATCATAGATAAGTTTTAAAGTAGCGCTTTGTACACGGCCAGCGCTTCTAGAATGAATCTTTTTGAACAAAAGATTAGATAACTTAAAGCCAATAATTCTATCTAAAATTCTTCTTGTTTCTTGAGAAGAAACTAAGTTAGTGTCGATAGTTCTAGGATTAGCCATTGCTTCTGAGATTGAATCTCTAGTAATTTCATGGAATTCAAGACGTTTAGTAGAAGCAATGTCCAAGTTCAAAACTTGAGCTAAATGCCATGCGATAGCTTCTCCTTCTCTATCAGGGTCGGTTGCAAGAATAACTTCACTAGATTTATTCTTTTGTTTAATTAAATCGCTAACAACTTTTCTTTTATCCTTATTAATAATATATGATGGAGCAAAGCCATTATCTACGTCTACGCCTAAACCACCTTTGCCTGTTGTAGCAAGGTCACGTATATGCCCTAAAGAGGCAACAACTGTATATTCATTACCGAGGTATTTCTCGATTGTTTTACATTTTGCAGGTGATTCAACGATTACTAACTTCATAATTCCGGGTTTAAAGTCTAAGCCTAGTAATAAGAAAAGTCAAAGGGAATTTTTCCTTATATCTATATTAAATAAAAGAAATATTTATTTAAGAATTTTGTTGAATTTCTTTTCCGACAAATGGGGTATCCTCTAATTCTTCAATGACATCATTAGCGTTCTCAACTAAGACTGCGCCTTCTTTAATCAATCTATTGCAAGCAGAGTCGCTATCAGCTCTTCCAGGTACCGCCAAAACTATTCTACTAAACGACAATGCAAACGAAGCTGTTATACTTGTTCCACTATGAGTATGTGCCTCTATAATTAACGTAGCCTTAGATAAGCCAGCAATAATTCTATTTCTCAAAGGAAAATGATCTTTATCTGGAGTGACTTTCCCAAAATATTCACTTAACACTAAATGATTCTTTTTCATTTCGTAATATAAATCTAAATTATCTGGTGGATAGCAATTATCTATTCCACTGCCAATAATCGCAATTGTTTTGTTGCCAGCTTCTATCGCACTTCTATGACTAAGCCCATCAATTCCTCTAGCAAGACCAGAAACAATTATGTAATGTTTTGATAAATCCTTAGCTAAAACATTCACCATCTTAGTTCCATAATTAGATGGAAGTCTACTACCGATAATAGAAATGCACTTATTAGGATTATAAGCAAGAGTTATATCTCCATAGTAAAATAAAACAAAAGGCGGATTATAAATTTCTTTTAATATTTGTGGATATTCTTTATCTAGCATTGTGACCGCATTGCATTTTGAATGATTAAACATTTCTATATATTCATCTAAATTATCTAAATCTTTTTCATTCACTGCCTGATATATCTTTTTCCAGTCTCCTTCGAATTTTATTGATAGCGCTATTAATATTTGTCTTCCATTCATTAATAAAAAACCTCCTTACTTATTTAGAGGGGGCTTTTTTAGAAAATTTGTAAAAATTAATCAAATAATTTTATTTTTTGTATTCTTGACTGTTTAACAGGAGCATAGGAAAATCTATGCAATCCTTCGATTGGGCCGTACTTTTCAAGAGCTTCTAAATGATCTTTAGTTCCGTACCCTTTATTTTTAGCGATATTATAATACGGATATAGTTTATCGAGTTTTTTGCACTCGCGGTCCCTAGATACTTTTGCTAATATTGAGGCTGCTGCTATATTTTGCGATAAAGCGTCTCCATGAGCTAAATCAATAACTTCACAATTTTGATTAGGAAGTTTCATGTAATCAGTAAGAATTAAATCGATTTTATGATTAATTTGTTGTAAGGCCAAACACATTGCTTTTCTGCTGGCTTCAAGAATACTAATTTTATCTATTTCTTCAGGATTGACATAAGCAATCCCATACGCAACTGCATTTTCAGTAATGATATCAAAAGCTTTTTCTCTTTGCTTTTCTGTTAACTTTTTCGAGTCATTAATTAAGTCACAAGAAAAACCTTTTGGTAATATAACTGCCGCAGCAAAAACGGGGCCTAATAAACACCCTCTTCCTGCTTCATCTGTGCCCGCTATAAATTCATAGCCTTTATCGTAAAATTGTTGTTCGTAATCTAAAGCCATTATAGCCACTCTAAAGTTATTTGGCCTAAAAGGCCATTTTTGAATTCAGTTAATAATAATTTATATGCTCTTTGTAAATCGTAAGTTCCATTTGAAAGTAGTTTTCTTCTTTCACATATACCATTAATAGCATCTTCAAAATTATCAATATTTTCAATATCAAATCTTGCTTTTAAAGAATCCGGGTAATGAAATTTTAAAAAGTCTAGAAGATCTCTACACATATCTTCAATCGGCAATATATCTTCACGAATAGATCCAAGCAAAGCAAGGTTCATCGCTTTCTTTTTATTCTCGTAATTCATTGGTAAGATTCCAGGAGTATCTAATAACACAAATTCATTAGAAACCTTAATCCACTGCTGACCACGAGTAAAACCAGGCTTGTTTTCTACACCTGCAGCGCTTCTTTTTGCAAATCTATTAATCAAAGATGATTTTCCAACATTTGGAATACCAATAATCATTGTCTTAATTGGCTGAGGTTTCATACCTTTTGCCTTTTGTTTATCCCATATTGGTTTGCCTACTCTAGCAACACAGTTAGATATAATTTTGCCCGAATTTGGCTTAGACAAATCTAAATCAATAACTAAGTCATTATTCTTTTTAAAATACTCTAGCCACTTCTTAGTTTGCTCGATATCTGCTAAATCTGTTTTAGATAAAACAATTACTCTTTTTTTGTTTTGAATTAATTTCGCTAAATCATCGTTTAGTGAACTTAAAGGAGCGCGTGAATCTAAAAGTTCAACGATTACATCGACTAATTTTATTTTCTCCTCAACGTTAATGAGGGCTTTTTTCATATGTCCAGGAAACCAATGTATTTCTGCCATAACTACTTAATGTATATAGGACCATCTTCGTATGGCCTTTTCTCTATGATGTCATTATAAACTAAAAATTTTGTTGAACCACAACTGCATTCTTTTACATCGTCATCCACTACTTTTTTACAGCTCTTACAGTGTTTTAATGGACCATATGTACAATTTCCTTCAAGTTTAAAAATAACGCCTTGAATGTTCTCTCTATATAAAACTTCGTACTTAGTTGCTTTTGCGGACGGATTACAGCAATCTAAAGATCCATTTTTAGTCCAATTATCACCCATGACAAAATATTCATTATCTTCTAACTTTTTGACATCTGCTTTTCTATTTTCAATTGGAGTTTTTCTTTTAAAAGGGCAATTCTCTTCATTGTAATTTTCAGTAATTCCGTTTTTGTCAGTAATACTGAAATTTTCGTTATCAATAGTCAATTTATCTCCAGGTAAGCCAATAACTCTTTTAACTTTTAAAGTAGCAGTTTCAGTTAATATTGGTTTATATCTGTTATAAGGCATTTCATAATCGTTTTGGCCTTCAAAAGGATAATAACAAATTACTAAATCAAACCTTTTTAAGTTATCTATAGCTTTATCACTATTGTCACTATAACCATAAGTAGACTGATTTTCTGATCCAGAAAGATATGGCTCCATTGATGTTCCCATAACAAAAAAGCAATCATAAGCGCCTTTACTCATTTGAGAAAGCGCCCATATGCTTAAAGGAATGATCAGAATCATTGGAACGACACTATAAAGAAGATTCAAAATAAATTCTTTGCGTTTCATAATTACACCATCTCATTATATGAAATCGTGATATTATTCGCAATACGTGTGAGCGCAAAAAAAGGATTCTTGCGAACCCTTATTTTTTCATTAGAGAATTTCTTTAATTCTTGCTGATTTACCAGAAAGTTTACGAATGTAAGTAATTTTGTTTCTTCTAACTTTACCTTTACGTACAACTATAACAGATGCAACGTTTGGGCTGTTTACTGGGAATGTTCTTTCAACACCAATACCAGCACTCATCTTACGAACTGTAAACGTTTCACTAACACCACCACCGCGACGGCAAATAACGACGCCTTGGAAGACTTGTAAACGAGTTTTGTTACCTTCAACAATACGGACAGATACTTTAACTTCGTCACCAGATTTGAATTCTGGTAAGTCTTTGCGGATTTGGCTAGCAGTAATTTCATTAACTAAATTGTTATTCATACTTTCAACGCCTCCTTGATATATTGTCTCTTGATGTTCATTCTCTATATTAGACAGCGGAGCACCCGTATCATGCTTAAGCATGCTTAAATAATATACCTATTTAATTAAACCATTTCAACAAAAATATTGAGTTTTGTATGAATGTTAAGTAAAAATGCTTGACACCTATTAATAATAAATATATGATATTTCAGCACATAAGGAGGATATTATTATGGCAGTTAAAATTAGATTAACAAGAATCGGTCGTCATAAAGATCCATTTTTCCGTATCGTAGCAGCTGATTCACGTTTCGCTCGTGATGGCCGTTACATTGAACAAATTGGTTATTTCGACCCAGAAAAGGGCGTTGAAAATGCAGTTATCGATGAAACTTTAGCTTTAAAATGGTTATTAGCTGGTGCTACACCATCTGACACTGTTAAAGCAATGTTCAATCGTAAAGGTCTTAATGCTAAATTAGTTGAAGCTAAAAAAGCTGGAAAGTAGGACCTAATGATGGACTACGAGAAAATTATTCATTCATTAATCGATCCAATTATTGAAGAACCTGACTCAGTCCTTATTAGACTCAACGAAGAAAGCGATAAAGACTTAAGCATTCTTATCGCTGCAGAAAAAGATGATACTGCTCGCTTAATCGGTAGACGCGGAATCATTGCTAACTCAATTAGAGAAATCATCTCCGTTGCAGGAAAAAGCGAAAATATTCACGTTCACGTCAAATTCGAATCATTTGATGAAGAAATTAAAGAGGACTAGTCCTCTTTTTTAAAATATTATGGAAAAGTTATTACTTGGTTACATCATCTCATCATTCTCATTAGATGGAACTATTAAAGTTCTTTCTAAAACAAATATGTCTAGTAAAAGATACGTAAAAGGAAACAAAGTATATCTTGCAGACAAAAACGAGAATATTATAAAGGAACTTACTGTTTCTTCTTTTAGAAATGCTGGAGAAATTGACTTTGTTAAATTTGATGAAATATTAACCAAAGAAGAAGCTGATTCATATAAATCTTATAGTTTATTAATTAATAAAACTAACGACTTAGAAAATGGCTATTATTACTTTTCAGATTTAGAGAAATGTAATGTTATCTCAAATGGAAAAGTAATTGGAAAAGTAATAAAAGTAGAAGAATTCCCTGCACAAATTACTCTTAGAGTAAAATCAAACGAAGGAAATGAATTCTTCATTCCGTTTATTAAAGAATTTATAAAGAATGTTTCATTAGAAAACCAAGAAATTGATGTAGTCTTATGGGAGGGAATGTTATGAGAATAACAATCCTTACATTATTCCCAGAAATGTTTACTGGAATATTAGAAAATTCCATTATTAAAAGAGCAATCGCTTCAGGAGTAGTCGAGATAAAATTGGGTAATATTAGAGACTACACCACTGATAAATATGGACGCGTTGATAGCGCTCCTGTTGGCGGAGGCGCAGGTCTTATCATGAAGTGTCAGCCAATAATTGATGCAATTAAAGATAACACTCCACCAAATTCAAAAGTTTATATGCTTTCTCCTAGAGGAGAAACTTATAATCAAAAAATGGCTCATAAATTAAAAGACGAAATCGAAAACTTAGTATTATTATGTGGTCATTATGAAGGTATAGACGAAAGAGTAAAAGAATATATTGATGAATCAATATCTATTGGTGATTATATTCTTACTGGTGGCGAAGTTGGTGCAATGGTAGTTGTTGATTCAATAGTTAGATTACTAGACGGTGCTATTGCTAATGAGAGCACAGAAGAAGAATCGTTTGAAGATGGTTGTCTAGAATATCCTCAATTCACTGAACCATATGATTATAATGGAGACAAAATTCCAGACATTTTATATTCCGGAAATCATGAAGCAATTAAAAAATGGCGTAGGAAAGAATCTTTAAGGATTACAAGAGAAAAACGTCCTGATTTATTTGAAAAGCTTGAGTTATCAAAGCAAGACAAAAAACTCATCAAAGAAATTGACGATAACACAATTGGCGATTGGGAAACTAAAGCAATCGAAAAAGGTAAAAAATTTATAAAATAAAATCGACTCAAAAGTCGATTTTTTCTATCTTCCTGGGAATCCACCAGGGAATCCGCCAGCTCCAGGGAATCCTCCACCTGGAAAACCGCCTCCAGGGAATCCTCCACCATTCTTTTTCATTTTTGCCATTTGTTCCATCATTTGTTTTGATTGTTCATATTTTTTCAAAACTTTATTAATGTCTTGCATTGTTCTTCCGCTACCTAAACAAATTCTTTGTTTTCTTGAGAATTTTAATATTTCTGGATGCTGTCTTTCTTCCTTAGTCATTGAGTTAATAACTATCTCAAAACTTCTCATTTCTTTTTCGGCATATTCCTGTTGTTCTGGAGTAATTTTTGGCATACCAGGAATTAATCTAAGCAAACCGCCGAGAGAGCCAAGTTTAGTTACTTGTTTCATTTGATGAAGCATATCATCCAAATTGAATGTACCATTCATCATTTTATTCATTGTTTTCTTAGCTTCTTTTTCATCGATTTGTTCTTGAGCTTTTTCAACTAAAGTAACAACATCACCCATTCCAAGAATTCTATCCGCCATTCTATCTGGATGGAAAACATCTAAATCAGCTACTTTTTCACCAACACCAACAAATTTAATTGGTAAGTGAGTTAAATATCTAATAGATAAAGCGGAACCACCACGAGCATCACCATCAAACTTAGACATGATGTAGCCAGTTAAGCCTACTTTTTCGTTGAATATATTTGCAGTGTTATATGTATCTTGACCAGAAGCAGCGTCTACTAAGAATAATACTTCATCAGGATTTACTGCTTTTTTTATAAGAGTTAACTCTTCCATTAACTGTTCATCAATACTTAAACGACCGGCAGTATCGATAATCATAACATCGTAGTTTTCATCAATTGCTTTTTGTTGCGCTTTTAAAGAAATTTCTACTGGTGAAACATTAGTTCCCATTGTAAACATTTCAACACCAATTGATTTAGCAAGTTGACCCAATTGGTCAATTGCAGCTGGACGGTAAACGTCACCTGCAACTAAAAGAACTTTCTTCTTTAATTTATTTTTTAAATGATAAGCAAGTTTTGCAGCGGTTGTAGTTTTACCTGTACCTTGAAGACCAACAAACATGATTATTGAAGGTTTTCTCTTGATATTAAGTTCACAATCATTTCCGCCTAAAAGGTCGATAATTTCATCGTGAACAATCTTAACAATAAGTTGGCTAGGATCAATTTTTCCTAAGACATCTTGCCCAATTGCTTTTTGTTTAACATTTTCTAAGAAAGATTTAACTACTTTGAAATTAACATCTGCTTCTAATAAAGCGATTCTAATTTCTTTTAGCATCTCTTCAATGTTAGATTCAGTGATTTTAGCCTTTCCACGAAGCTTTTTAAATATAAGTGATAATTTATCTGTTAACGATTCAAATGCCATAACTATCTAATACCTTTTCTATTTTATTTTTTGTTTCATCATCTAAGTCTTTGATGATTTCTTCAATGCTCTTGTTATTCTCTAAAATATGCAGCACTGCTTCAAGTTGATCTAATTTTAAAATAGATTTTTTGATAGCGTCTTCCACTGCTGCTCTAGAGATATTTTTTTCTTCTGCAATTTCAGAAATTGATAAATCAAATTCGAAATAAGATTTTGCAATTTCTCTTTGTGTTTCACTTAAAAGCGAGCCATATATTCTAAGCAAGTCGTTGTACTTAATTGTCTTTTCCAATTTTTCCATTCTACTCACCTACACATAGGCCATAAAGATATTTCTCTAAATCAAAGACTTCTAAGTCATCCATCTTTTCGCCTAAGCCAATAAATCTAACCGGAATATTTAATTCATTTTTAATAGCTAAGATTATGCCACCTTTACTAGTGCCATCCATTTTTGTAATAACAACGCCAGTAATCTTAGTAACTTCATTAAATGCTTTAGCTTGAACAACTCCATTTTGACCAGTAGTTGCATCTAAAATCAGGAAAGTATCTTGTGGACCATTTGGAACCAATTTTCCAATAACTCTTTTGATTTTTTCAAGTTCAGCCATTAAGTTATTTTTATTCTGTAAACGACCAGCAGTATCTACTAAAACTAAATCGTATTTTTCTTTAACTGCTTTTGCTACACCGTCATAAACAACACTGCTGGGATCGGAATTTTCTTTTCCAACAATAACATCCATCGATAATCTTTGACCCCATAAAGCCAACTGCTCAGTTGCCCCTGCTCTAAATGTATCACCTGCAACAAGCAAGACTTTCTTACCTTGATTTTTATATCTATTAGCAAGTTTGGCGATTGATGTAGTTTTTCCAACGCCATTTACTCCAACAATCAAAACTACTGTAGGATAATTTTCATCGAAAATAATTTCGGTTGGTAATTCTGCATTCTCTGTATAATTAGCAAATAAAATATCAATTAACATTTCATTGAGTTCATCAACTTCTGAAATTTTATTTTTCTTTGCTTTTTCAAGCAATTCATCGACAGTTTGTAAAGTAACATTAACTCCAACATCTGCTTCAATAAGAATTTCTTCTAAGTCAGAAAAATAATCTTCGTTTACCTTTTTATATTTCTTTCCTAACTCATTTAATTTTTTTGAAAAAGCAGATCTAGATTTTTCTAAACCTTGATTATATTTTTCGTCTTTTTTCTTAGCAAATTTTGATTTTAAAAATGATATTAATCCCATTAATTTTTAATTCCTTTTTCTAAAGCTGATTTAGCCGCTTTTTGTTCGGCTTCTTTTTTACTTTTCCCAACGCCGCTACCTAAAACAATTCCATCTAACAAAACATTAACAGTAAAAGTTTTATCGTGTGCTGGTCCTGTCTCATCAACGGTTTCATAAGTTACTGCGTCTCTTTGCTCGGATTGCATTAATTCTTGAAGCTTCGATTTATAATCGGTTAGAACATCAATATCAGTATTAAGAATGTAATGTAACAAAATATTTTTTAGATAATTGTAAACAACTTCAAACCCTTTATCTAAATAAATGGCACCAACTAAAGCCTCAAATACATCTTCCAAAATATTATTTGAAGCAACAATTGAATTTTTAGAAATAGAATGTCCTACTTTTATAAACTTTTCTAAATGCATTTTTCTAGCATAATTAGAAAGACTCTCTTTTCTAACTAAATAACTTCTCAATTTCGAAAGAAGACCTTCACCCATATCAGGATGATTCTTATAAACGAGATCTCCACATACAAATCCAAGAACTGCATCGCCCATAAATTCTAATCTCTGGTAATCGTTATGCTTAGTTTTAGCATCTCCATTACAAGAAGGATGAGTGAGTGCTAGCTCATAATATGATGCATCATTGATATCTACGCTTAATACTTGTTTTAATTCATCAACATTAATCATGTATCATTTCCTCCATGCTATCTATTTTACACGAATATTAAATTAATTTAATAAAAAAGAAAAAGCCGATTTCTCGGCTTGTTCTATTCAACTCCAATTAAGAATGAATATACAGGTTGCTTTCCATCCCTAATATCAAGATCAAAATCAGGATATTTATCATTGATATAATCTATAACTTGTTGCTTTTCTTCTTTACTGACATCTTCTCCAACAATAATTGTTATAACTGAATTTTCATCCTCATCAATCATCTTGTCGAGTAGGTTAATTGTAGCATCAATTTTACTTGCTTGATCAGTAACTAAATTCTTATCGTAAATTCCAATATAATCGTCTTTCTTAACATCTACACCATCTAAGTTTGTATTTCTAACAGCGAATGTAATTTCTCCTGATTTTACATTCCCAATTGCAGAAGACATACTTTCAAAATTGTCTTCTCCATTACCTTCGAAATCCATCATAGTAATTGCTGAAATTCCTTGGGGAATAGTCTTAGTTGGAACAACATATACATTAGCAATATCTTTAACTAATTCTTTTGCTTGGTTAGCTGCCATTACAATATTTGAATTGTTTGGGAGAATATAAATATTCTCAGCATTCGCTTTTTTAATAGCATTTAAAAAATCTTCACTACTAGGATTCATTGTTTGGCCACCTTTAACAATGACCTTAACCCCTAATTCTTTAAATAACGAATCAATTCCAGCACCTGAAGATACAGCAATTACTGCATTTTTAGTTCTTTCTAGAGTAGTTTCTGGTTCTTTAACTAAATCCTCCGTGACAGTAATTTCTCCGCCTGAAACAAGTGCGTGATGTTGTTCTGTCATGTTTTCAATTTTTAGTTTTAAGAACTCACCAAATTGTTGAGCGTAATTTAATGCTTCGCCAGGTGTCATAGTATGAACGTGAACTTTAACAATTTCTTCATCTCTAACAACTACTAAAGAATTACCTAAATCACTTAAATCTTTTGTAAATTGTGCTTCATCAAATGGTTTTTTAACTGAATCTGGGCCTAATTCCATAATAAATTCAGTGCAATAGCCATATTCTTCTTCCTCTAAAGCAGCGCCTGCAGCAATCATTGTAGTTTCTTGGCCGAAAGCAGAATTCAAAGTTCTTTCTACATCTTTGCCAAGTAAAGCACATTTCATACCTTCTAAAATCTTAATCAATCCAGCACCGCCAGAGTCGATAACTCCAGCTTTTTTAAGAACTGGTAAAAGATTTGGTGTTCTTTGTAAAGAAGCTTTAGCTTCTTTAATAAGAATATCAAATGCTCTTTCAAAGGACATTGAAGATCTAACTTGTTCAGCTAATAATGCACTAGACTCTCTGATAACAGTAAGAATAGTACCTTCTACTGGTTTGACAACTGCTTTATATGCAACTTGAACGCCATTTTCAAATGCAGCAGATAAATCTTCTACTGTAATTTCTTTTTTATTTTGCATTCCTTCTGCGAAACCACGGAAAATTTGGCTAGTAATAACACCACTATTTCCTCTAGCTCCCATAAGTAATCCACGAGAGAATAATTTTGCTATTGCAAAAGCTGATTTTTCATCACTATTTTTAATCTCTTTACAACCACTTGAAAGAGTAAGATTCATATTCATTCCAGTATCACCATCAGGCACCGGGAAAACATTTAAAGCATCTATTTCAGGATAAAAATTATATAAATTATTGCTCCCACTAATAAATACTTTCTTCAGCACTTGGCCGTTAATAGTTTTCATATGTATATACCAATAGCATTGCTGCTATTACCTTTCAAAATCAAGACACTAATATGTGTCGCCCCTATATTACATTAAAAAATTGATCTTGTCAAATTACGACATTTTCGGACATAAAATAAAAAAGCCCGGCGGCTCGCTATTTTGTCCTTTCGGATATCTTCGCCACTACGGTGCTTAACTTCTGTGTTCGGAATGGGAACAGGTGTGTCCACCGCGCCATCACCACCAGACTTTTTTAATCTAGAGAGATATTGTTCTCTCAAAACTGAATATTACCACATTGTTCTTTCATTGTTAACACTTATTTGCGCTAAATTTTATTTTTGTTTTTTACTCTTAGTAAAAATCTTAAGAAATTAAGTCCTCGTTCTATTAGTATTAGTCAGCTGAATGCCTCACGACACTTACACTTCTAACCTATCAACCTCTTAACTTTAGAGGGAACTTACTTCTTTCGAATGGGAAGTCTCATCTTTAGGCTTGCTTCACGCTTAGATGCTTTCAGCGTTTATCAATTCCATAGGTAGCTACCCGGCCATGCCACTGGCGTGACAACCGATATACCATTGCTATGTCCATCCCGGTCCTCTCGTACTAAGGACAGATCCTATCAAACTTCCTGCGCCCACGACAGATAGGGACCAAACTGTCTCACGACGTTTTGAACCCAGCTCGCGTACCACTTTAATTGGCGAACAGCCAAACCCTTGGAAG
>JAILIF010000022.1 GCA_024695405.1 Bacilli bacterium | reverse complement strand
TATTCAAAAGCCAAATAAACATGCAAACTGTAAGCGTTAATAACAAAGCATTTATTAATAACATTATTAAAGGACCAACGTGTTTTAAACATTAACAAAATGAAAAATCTAAGATAAAATTAAAAAAATATTAGGGGGTACCATAATGGATGCTAAAAAGCCTTTTTATACAAAATTTGTTAATGAGGAAACTTTCTCTAGTAAAGTTCCCTTAAGCAATAGGAGAAAATATTTTTCGTACTTATTTTTGATTCCTTCGATTACTGGTGCAATTGCATTAACTTCTACATTATTTGGATTAAATTTAAAACACGTTGGTCCTTTAATAATGATATTAATAAATGCTTTGTTATTAACGCTTACAGTTTGCATGTTTATTTGGCTTTTGAATAACGAAAGAAAATATAAGGTTTTTAATAAAAAGCAATATCTATTTTTGTTTAATATTCCGTATTATGCTTTGATGATAGGATCATGTATTTTTGCTGTTTTTTACACTAACTATGAAGAAGGAACTAACGGATTTGGTGCGGAATTTAATCCATTCTTCTTTTTATGTATTTATTTGCCTTTATTTATCGGATATACATTTTTTCTTTATTATGTATATTTCAAACCTTTAGCTTTATACTCCTACGGAAAAAAATCTGAAGATATAAAAACACAAGACTAATTACTTTGATTCTTTCGCGATAATTTAAAATTGAAAATATCATAGAGAATCCCTATAAACTTTTTTTCTACATGCATTCTATGTATCGTAGAATACGATTTTTGAAATATAGAGTAGATTTTTAAATTATTTTTGGTATGATTATTCACGTTTTAGGAGACGCAATATGGAAAGAAAAAAAGTTGTACACTTATTCTTCACAGTTGATGATAACTATATAAATTTTTTATCAACCACAATTGCAAGTATCGTTGCTCATTCTAGTGATGAGTATAAATATCGCTTAACTATCATTCATGATGGACTTTCATCAGAAAGCAAAAAGATTATTCGTAAATATGACGATGGAAAGAAAATATTTATATCTTTCTTCAATGTTTTTGTTAAAGTTAACGCTTTATCTATTAAATTAGATGTACGCGATTATTACACAATTACTACATATTATCGTTTATTCTTACCGAATCTATTCCCTTTACTCGGCAAGGGCTTATATCTTGATAGCGATATTGTTTTATGTGACGATGTTGCAAAACTTTATTTTACTGAATTAGGAGATAATCTAGTTGGAGCTATTCCTGATGCTTCTGTTCAATTGTTCCCAGAATTCTCTAATTATGTAGAAAAAGTATTAGAAATTGATCATACAAAATACTTTAACGCTGGTATTTTGTTAATGAACTTTAAGAAATTAAGAGAATTTAATCTCGAAAGAAAATTTATTTCTTTAATTAAGAAAGTTACTTTCAAAGTCGCTCAAGACCAAGACGTTCTTAATTACTTATGTAAAGATAGAGTTACATATGTTGACCCTAAGTGGAATGTAATGCCTTTAGGAGAGAAAATTGAAAACCCATACTTAATTCATTACAACTTAATGTTTAAACCTTGGAACTTAAAAAACATTATGTACGAAGAAGAATTCTTTAAGTATGCAGAAATAGCAGGAATTAAAGATACAATTCTTGCTAATAGAGAAGCTATTCCTCAAGAAGTAGTAGATAACATTTTAAAGGGTGTAGATAACGTTAAGGCATTTTGCAATTTAGAAGCATCTAAAGCGGATGAATATCATAAAAATATTCAAGGTCCTAAGCCTAAATTTAAACTACAAATTAAAACTACTTCAACTAAACTTAAAGAAGCTGAAAAAAGATATAAAATGCTCACAAAAGAAAGACAAGAAATTGTTGATAAAATTGCTGAGCTCGAAAGACAACGTAGATTTGATGTTGATGTAGAAAATGATCCTCCATTCAATCACTTAATGCCAGGAGACGTTGACTACTTAAGAAGAAAATTATCTAGCAAGTTAAAAACCTGGTGGGCTAATCATTCTGCTTATCACTATTTTAAACATTTAATTAAAGAAGGCAGAATTATTATTGATAGTTATTTAGGTATTAATAACTTAAAGAAGGTTAAAAGTGGTGCAATTATCACCGCAAATCATTTCTCGCCATTTGATAGCATTCCAATACATTTAGCGGTTAAAAAATTTGCTAAAGGTAAAAAACTTTTCAAAATCATTAGAGAAGGTAACTACACAATGCCTGGATTATTTGGCTTCTTTTTAAGAAACTGCAATACTATGCCATTAGCAACTAATCCAATTGTTTTGAATGATTTACATAAATCAATTGGAGTTGTATTAGAAAAACGTAATTTCATTTTGGTATATCCAGAACAATCAATGTGGTGGAATTACCGTAAACCTAAGCCATTAAAGAAAGGTGCGTTTGTTTTTGCTGCTAAAAATAATGTTCCTGTTATCCCTACATTTATTACAATGAGAGATACTGACAAGGTTGACGAAAATGGATCGTATGTTCAAGCTTATACCTTGCATATTTTGAATCCAATTTATCCTGATAAAACATTAAATGTTCAAGAAAACGCTATGAATATGTTAAAAGAAAACGAAATAGCGGTTAAAGAATTATACGAAAAAGTTTATGGTGAACCATTAACTTATTTACCTGAGGAAAAATAATGATTTTATATTCAATAGTAATCTTTATTTGCATGATTCTAATAAGTGGATTGAATATGATATTTAATCCTATGTATTCCGACAGAATATGGATGTATATAATTTTTACTATTGCATTCTCATTAACAGCAGTACTCCTTGATGGACTTATTGCTTTTTTGATAAGAATGATGCCTGAAAAATGGTTCCATAAAAATAAAGGAATGTTTAAAACAGGAGAAAAAGAATTGAAATTCTATGAATTTCTTAAAGTAAAAAAATGGAAAGACTACGTTCCAGAATTAGGATGCTTTACTGGATTTCATAAAGATAGATTAATTAATCCTTTTGATAATAAGTATATTTGGAGATTTATTATTGAATCTAGATATGGCGTAGCAATTCATATTTGGAGTGTTCCTGCATCGTTCTTACTAATTTTATTAGACTGGAAAATGTATTCTGGTAACTCAAATATATGGCTTACAATCGCTCTACCTGTAGCGATTATAAACGCAATCTTGATATTATTACCTGCATTTATTCTTAAATATAATCTTCCAAGATTAATGCGCATATACGAAAAAAACGCGCTTGCAGAAGAAAAAAGAAAACAAGAAAACAAAGATTAATCATCACTAAAAAGTGATGATTTTTCATATTTAATACAAATAAGCTTTACAACTCTAAAGCACTAAAGTATAATGCTGATAGTTTAGCAGTTTAGCCTGTTAAAGTGGAGGTTAAAAAAATGAAAGTTTTAAAGACATTACCATTTATAATGGTATCAGGATTATCTTTAGTAGCTTGCAATAAATCAAGAGATGTCGGTAGCGTTAAAAAAAGTGGATTTTTAAATGTTGGAATAACTATCTATGAACCAATGGATTATTATGCAGAAGATGGTGAAACAATCACTGGTTTTGATGCAGAACTTGCTAATGCTTTTGCGAAAACATTAGAAGTTGAAACACGTTTTATTCCTATTAAATGGGATTCAAAAGTTTTAGAACTTAATAGTAAAAAAATAGATCTTATATGGAATGGCATGACTATTACTGATGAGTTAAAAGAGAACATAGATTTAACTATTCCATATGCGACTAATTATCAATGTGTAGTAACCGAATCAGCTAATATTTCTTCTTATGTTAATGCTGACTGTATTAAGGATAAGAAAGTAGCAGTTGAAAGCGGTTCTGCTGGGGAGGATGCTGCAAATGGTTGCACAAATGTTAATCAAGTTACAAGTCAGGAAGCTGCACTCTTAGAAGTGAAAGCGGGGACTTCCGACTGTGCAATCATTGATGTTACAATGGCTAACTCGGTTGTAGGTAAAGGGGACTTTGCCGATTTAGCCACTGTAGATGCAGGATTTATTGCTTTTGAAAAAGAAGACTTTGGCGTAGGAGCTCGTAAAAATAGTGATTTAACCGAAAAACTAAATACTTTCTTTAAGGATAGTTATAAATCTGGATTATTAGGGGAATTATCAACTAAATATAACGTCGCTATTAATGACGCTACTTTAAAATAATGGGTCAATTTGGTTCTGTTACATTAGAATTGCTTAACGGTTTAGCTAGTTCATTCTTTCTATTCATTTTAACTCTGTTAATTTCCATACCATTAGGTTTATTAATGTGCTTTTGCACAATGTCAAAATTTAAGCCTTTAAGTTGGTTATTTCAAGGCATTGTGTTAGTGCTTAGAGGAACTCCATTGATGTTACAAATATTTGTAATATTCTACGTTCCTGGATTATTGTTTGGATTCCAATGGCCTACGATGAATACTGGATGGAGTTGGTTTGACGCAACTTTTTCTACAAGATTCATTGCTGCGTTGGTGGCATTCGGAATTAATTACGCTGCATATTTCTCGGAAATATTTAGAGGGGGCATCCAAAGCATTCCAAAAGGACAGTTTGAGGCGGGGGCTGTTCTTGGAATGAGTAGGAGAGAAATATTTAGGAAAGTTATTCTTTTACAAATGATAAAAAGAATAGTTCCTCCAATGGGAAATGAAATAATTACTCTAGTAAAAGATACTTCTTTAGCTAATGTTATCGCTGTTACAGAATTAATGTTTAGAGCGCAACAACAACTAAATAAAGGGCTTATCTGGCCAATTTTCTACGCAGGATTATTCTATTTCTTATTTAATGCATTAATTACTTATTTATTAAAAATCGCAGAAAGAAAACTTGAATATATAAAAATTTAATATGGGCTATTTTGTAGTTAGAAATCTTTATAAATCTTATGGGAAAAACCTTGTTCTTGATGATATAAATTTTAGCATCGAAAAAGGACAAGTTCTTTCTATTATTGGTCGTTCTGGTTGTGGTAAGACCACTCTTTTAAGATCGTTGAATTACTTAGAAAGTATTGATAGTGGAGAAGTTTATTTGGAAGATGAATTGCTTTTATCAAATGAGTTTCCTAAAAAAGAGAACGACATTATTAAAAAAAGAATTCATTACGGTTTAGTATTTCAATCTTTTAACTTATTTCCTCAATATAACGTTTATCAAAACATTGAACTTCCTCTGAAGTTAATGGAAGAGAAAAGAAAAAAAGACAATCTTCCTTCTTTACTAAACAAAAGAATTGAGGAAGAAATATTAGAACTATTAGATAAAGTTGGGCTTAAAAACAAAATGGATATTTATCCTAGTCAATTAAGTGGTGGACAATGTCAAAGAGTTGCGATAGCAAGAGCAATGGCACTTAAGCCAGATATTTTATGTTTTGATGAGCCTACTTCTGCCCTTGATCCTGAATTAACCGGAGAAGTGCTTAAAGTTATTTTAGAACTAAAAGTAAAATATCATCTAACTATGATTATTGTTACCCATGAGATGGCTTTTGCTAAAACGATAAGTGACAAAGTAATGTTTATGGATGGTGGAAAAATAGTTGACTATGGTTCACCTGATGATGTTTTTAATTCACAAAACGAAAAAACCAAAAACTTTTTAAAATCATCTATCACTTTAAATCAATAAAGTGTATTATAATGTAATTATGAATAAAAGAGATTACACTGAACTTTACGAACAAATTTTGAAATTAGACACAATTGAAGAATGTGAAAAGTTCTTTGATGATTTATGTACGATTACAGAATTAGAAGCAATGCTTCAAAGAGTAAAGGCTGCAAAAATGCTTCTTGAGGATAAAACATTCCAAGAAGTGACTAAGGAAACTAAGATTTCGAGTGCAACTCTTGCAAGAATATCTAAATGCATCAAATATGGTGATGGTGGATATAGATACATTTTAGAAAAAGAAAAGAAAAATTAAGGATTTTAAAATCCTTTTCTTTTTTACTTCAAAAGTTTATTTGTATCGATAAAATGTATTTAGTGTGTTTTCTTGATTTTTATAGAAGAAAAACAAATTTTTAAAATATTTAAACAGATTTTGAAAATTAAATCGTTATATTTAGTGGGAGACGAGGATGGGAGTATCTAGACGAACAGTCTTAGAATTTGTTGCCGGAGACAAGCAGGCAATTGAAAAGGTTTATTTAGAGTATAAGAACCTAATGTTTTTCGTTATCGCTAACTACGTCTCCTCAAAAAGTGATATCGACGATATTTTAAGTGAATCTTTCATTAAAGCTATGGAAAAGATCAAAGATGTTGATGATCCTAACAAACTAAAAGCTTATCTGACAACAATTGCTAAGAATACCGCTCTAGATTTCTTGAAAAAGAATAAACCTATACCTTGCAGTGATGTCATTGATGATATTTATGGTGAAAACGATAAAACAAATGACTTCCTCTCCCTAATTGAACCTCTTTTAACTAATAAAGAGACAATTGTCGTATATTATAAAATCTATTTCTCTTACACTTGGACAGAAATAGCGGAGGAGACTGGTATTTCAGAAAGTACCGCTAGAAGACTATATGAAAGTGCTAAGGCGAAATTGAAGAAAGGACTAGTAGTATGAGTTTTGAAAGCAAAATGAAGAAACACATAGCGAAAGTGTTTGAAGAAAACGTGCCAAATCCATATGTTAAAGAAAAGATCAAAAAGCCTTTTTCATGGTCTAAACTTTTTGTACCTTTAGGTGTTACCGCTGTAGCTTGTGCTGTTATTGTAGCAATCGTACTTCCTACTGCTGGTCTGATAAATAAAAATGATGTTGGTAGCTTAAATGATGCTGTTTTTGATCCAAGAGGAGAAGCAACTAACTCGGAAAACAACGGAGAAAAAGGTGGCCAAAATAACGAATTAATCGAAAGAATTAGTTACGCTTGCGCACCAAAATTAGCTAATATTCCTACTTTAGATAGTACTTTTGTAACTAATACTGCAAGTAAATCATTACAACTTCTTGAAGTAATGATTAATAATTCTACTGATAACTATGTTATTTCTCCTGCTTCATTCTTATTAAGTGTTTCTGGCTTAGCAGCAGTTTCTGATAATTTTGCTCTTAGTGCCTATGGGCTAAATAATTCTGAAAATGACGCAAAAACATTATTAGAAGAGTGGAATTGTTATGAAAAGCAAACTAATAGTGAAACAGGTGTTGAAGAAGTAGTCTCTAGAATTGATAGTGGCATTCTTCATCAACAAATAGGTTCTCGTTATAATTTTGATGACGCTAAAATTCCTGATATTGAAAGTAAATATATTGGAACTAGTATTACATCAACAACTAATTATAGAGTTCAAGCACAAGATTATTTCGAGAATGAAGTCAAATTAAATAGAATGGTCATTCCTAATTTGAACATCAATAAAGATTGCATTATCACATATAGTGGAATCAGTTTTGAAGATAACGCTCCAATTGGAAAAACAGGAAAAGGTGGTTTTCAAATCAATGGAAATATATATGATCTTGATTCTTGCATTTATGGTTCATCAAGTGAAGAATGTTACACAACTGAGTATTATTCCACTCCTAAATACGTAGCATTCACAAGAGAAATTAGAAAATCTAGTCTATTATTTGTTGTTCCAAAAACTGGTTATTCATTGAACGACATTTCTATTAGCCAAGCTTATTCAGATTTTATCGCTAATAAAGAAGAAATAGCATCTTATGGTTATATTCCTTATTTCTCCATCAACAAAAATGGAGTTAATGTTGGAAATATTGTTAAAGAAAAATTGAATGGTGATGAAAAACTATATTCAAAACTTTTAGATGATTCTGTTAGTAATGCACCATCAGAATTAAAAATTATTCAAAGCAATAGTTATGATTTCTATGATGATGGTACTTCTGGAGAATCTGTTGGAACTACTCGTACACCTTTTGATGGGGGTAGTAGCGCTCTTGAATTAAATGTAGATAGACCATTCTACGCTCTTGTATTAAAAGACAATTTTCCAATTTTTGTTAATAAGGTTGTTGATCCTAGAAAATAATTCTACAAATTATTGAATTATAAAGTAGTTGTGCTATCATATTTTTACCACATAGTGGTGAACAAAAAGTTCAATAGAGGATGACCCCTCTTTGATTAAGTGTGACTCCTGGATTCTAGAACGATCACACGCAAGATAATCTGTCATCGCGGTCATGTACTAGCCCATCAGGATGAGCGGCAGATTATGATGGTGTATCTCCTAAACTAGAAATAGTTGAATACACAAAGCGCAAGAAGTCTTCGTGCTTGGCTAGCTCTTTGGGAAGAGCGGCTTCTTGTAAAAGTAAAAAATACCTCCACATTAATTGCGGAGGTTTTTGTTTTTTATCTGTGCTCTTCTAAATTATCTATTATCAGTTCATCTTCTTTGGATAAATGCCATTTAGGATAAGGCTTTGAAAAGAATTCTGCTGGGACATTATTAATTCTGAAAGTATTTACAAAACTCAATCTTTTGTCGTTTGGATTTGGATTAATGTTAAGTCTTTCATAAGCACCTGGCTTTTCAGTGACTCTTAATAGAGAATGAGTAAGCATATAACCGCTTATAACTACTTCACCATTATCATCAGTAGTTTCTGATACTGCTACTACAATAAATGGATGGCCAATCGATTTCTTATAAATTCTAAAATGGTATTTGTCTGTTCCATTATATTTTTTATAACGCATATTTACCTCCTTTCTTTTCTAACAGGTGCTTTCGAAAAGAGATAAAAAGCCATCACATAATGAAAACACCTTATGTAATTACCGGCTATCCCTAGTCCATAACTACTGGTGTTACATCATCCTTGTGATGGCCACATGCTCAATTATTTCTAATTGTGCGGAGCGTGATAATATCTAATTTCATGAAAGCGTCTACCTGCTGCGACCTCTTCTTTCATGCTTGATATTACAACTGGACAATACTTTCCGCATTGATACATCCTAACACGTAATGTACCAGCATATAACACACATTTGCCACTTATTTCCAATACAAGACGCTGTACGCTATGGAAGATTAATAAATAATAAACTCATACTCAAGCCCGCCCGTGGTCTATATGTATATGCAGAATTAATTATATGAAAAACATAGTTTTTATCAAAGAATAATTTATGGATTACAAAACGAAAGTTTCATAGGTATAATAAATAAAATGAATGCTAAATTTGACATTAGTGGTATAAGGATTGAAACTGAAAGGCTTTTACTTAGAGAGTTTTGTGATTCTGATTTAAATGATGTTTTTGAGTATGCTTCTATTGATGGAGTTGGCGAAAGAGCAGGCTGGCCACATCACGAAAACATTGACATCACTAAAAAAATCCTTTCTAATTTTATTAAAGAAAAGAAAACATTCGCTATTGTGAATAAGGAAAATAATAAAGTTATTGGTTCTATAGGTATTGAACCTTATGGTAGCGAAGATAAATTAACTGAATTTTCAAATTATTTTGGTAGAGAAGTAGGTTATGTATTAAGCAAAGATTATTGGGGGAAAGGATTAGCGACAGAAGCTGTTAAAGCTGTCATCGATTATTTATTTAATTCTTTGAATTACGATTTTCTTCTTTGTGGATATTATGATTTCAATTCTCAATCTAAAAGAGTTCAAGAAAAGTGTGGATTTAAGGCATATAGAAAATTTTTATTTGAAACAAATTTAGGAACAAAAGAACCAGGAGTGCTGAACTTATTATTAAATCATAAGAAAAATATTAGTCTTGTTTTTTCTCATCCAGAGACATTAATCTATAAAGAATAAGGAGCAAGTATGAAAAAGCTATCTAAATTATTTTGTATATTTTCCTCATTTTTAATGCTTACTGCATGCAATTTAATCAACCCTGAAGGTCGTCATGAAGGATACGAAGAATATTTTACAGAAGAAAAAAAATATTCTAAATTTACCGATATTAATAAACTTAATGAAGAAATTTTTAAAAAGGCTTATTTTTGGTCTAATCCTATAGATAACGATAACTATACTTGCTATATTACCTCTAAAAGTCACTTTATTTATATCTATAAAAATAGCAAAAAAGTAATGTGCTCTTTTCAAAGTGGAGGAACTTTGACTGTCGAAGAAGATGAAGAAGGAAAAATGTCCGCTAAAACAGATAGATACGTTATTGTTGATGAACAAGGAAATAAAACAGGAAGCAATAACCAAGTAGATAGAAGCAATATCGAAATTCAAAAAGATAGTAGTGGTTGGCTATTCTTCTTTAATGAAAAATACTTAGTCTATGTAACAAATGATTATAAGAATTTTTACATTTGTGAAGATAACACAAACGTATTTAATGGTATTAATAACTCAACAAGGTTGATGACTGATGATGAATTTTTAACAAATGCATTAACTATCTTAGGAAAAGAAGAACGTGTTACTTTACCTGCACCTTCTACAGGTGAATATGAGATCTGGGCTGGAATTGATTATTATAACGATCATCCATCACATTATTCCGCTTATATCGCTGGTGTGTCTCCTCAAGAATATGCAGATGTTTTAAAAGAACATGGCTTTACTGTTAATCGTTCATTTGAAGATGAATTTTATACTTTTTATGGCAAAAATGGTGGGTATTGGTATTGTTATGATTCCAAAATGGAAATGAAAGTAATTCTTAAATACCAAGATTACTTATATACAAATAATGTTGGAAAAACTTTCGGTCCAAGTAAAAACACTGTTGTTTGGTTTTACACAATTAAAGACGCTAAGCCAAAGACTATTACTAAGTCAGAAGAAACTGATTGGAGTGAAAGCGATAAACAAACAATGGCTAAATGGTATGACGGGACTATTGATGCTTCTAAAATTCCATTCCCTCAAATAGCTAAAAGCTATTATGTTCCTTCTATGACAATGCTTGCTCATGAAGGACTTATGGATGGAACGCTTAAATATCATTCAGAATGTTACAACATCTATGATGATTCACCAATTTACTTTTTGGACGGATATGATCAAAAATTAGAAGCTGCAGGATTTCATAAATACGTACCTTCTTATGATCTTAATGATTCAAAACAAAGATCAGAATTCAGAAATACTGAAGACTCTAAATACATTGAATGCTTTATTAATGATGTAGAAGATATAGCAGTTAAATATTACTATGACATTAACCAAGGAAATACAATTAGAGTGTTCAAAAAAAGCGAAATGAAATCTTGGTTACAAGACGAAAAATAACAAACAAGGAGTAGATTATCTACTTCTTTTTTGTTTTTATTTATAAAATACTTGATAAATTATTTTCTGAGCAGTACAGTTAGTACAGTTATGAAATTCGTAGGGGCGGATCCAATTTATATTCAAATTGCAAACTATATAAAAAAGCTGATTGAAAATAATGTTTTTTCTGATGGTTCTATCTTACCTTCCGTAAGAGATTTTGGCATGGCTAATGGTGTTAATCCTAATACTGTGGCTCGTGCCTATGACTTACTAATTGAGGAGGGCGTCATAGTCTCTATTCCTAAAAAAGGATATTTTGTTAAGGAGTCAGAAGATGCTGACAAAGATATTAATGAATTAGAAAGAAGAATTGATTCATTATTTAGAGATGGGTTCACAAAAGAGGATATTCTAACTGCATTAGAAAAAAGGGGAAAATAAGATGATTGAAATAAGGAATGTTACCAAAAAATTTGGTACATTAGCTGCTATTGATAATCTTACTTTAGATATCGATAGTGGTATTTATGGATTAGTTGGACAAAATGGTGCTGGTAAATCTACTTTATTCAGAGCTATATCAGATGTTTATGTTATTAATGAGGGTAGTATAACAATTGATGGCTATTCAAATAGTTCTAAAGAAGGTAAAGGACTAGTTTTCTTTTTATCGGATGATCCATATGTAGAAAAAAACGACACAATTAATAAAATGTTGGCGTTTTATGGAAATTTTTACGATATAGATAAAAATAAATTTTTTAAGTTAATTGAGAAATTTAATTTGCCACATAATGGCGTTATTTCAAAATTCTCTAAAGGTATGAAAAGACAAACATTCATTTCTTTAGCGTTATCAATTAAAACTAAATATTTGTTATTAGATGAGGCTTTTGATGGTTTAGACCCAGTTGTTCTAGAAACTATTAAAGAAGAACTCTTAAAGTCAAAAGACGAGGGAAAAGTTATTGTTGCATCATCTCATAACATCAACACATTAGAAAGTCTTGTTGATACTTTCATTTTGATTACTCAAGGTAAATTATCTAACAATGACTCTAAAGAAAGATTTGGGCAAAATTATATTAAGTTCCAAGCTTTCTTTACTAGAGATGTTAGTGAGGATGAATTCCGTAAAGCAGGTCTTGAATTAGTTTCTTTAAAGAAATTTGGTTCCATTTATAACGTTGTTTTATTGGATGAAGAAAATATCGAAGAAAAGATAAAAACTATCGCTCCTACTAATTTATTAGAAAGAGTTCCTATTGATTCAGAAGAAATCGTCAAATTAAGCATGATGGTTGCTTCTAGAAAGGAGAACTAAAATGAAAATTAGTAATTTTATTAAGTGGCAAATTAAAAAATGGCTTCCTTTATTAATTGTTGTTTTTATTTTTATGTTTACCATTCTTTCATTAGATGGTAAAGGCGTTTTATTCTCATCGGATACAATTTGGATTTATTCTCTTCTTTGTTTTATCTTACCTATACAAGTTGTTAGTGATCGCTTTGAAAAAGGTGCTGCTGATGCTTATAGAGCATTCCCTGCAAATGATAAACAAATTAGAAGAAACAAGATTTTAATAATGCTTATTTCTTTCCTTATTATATGTACTATAGTTTATCTTTTGAGCACTCTAGTTTATGTTACAACATACGGTGATAGTACTGCAGTTTCGCAATACGGTTATAGAGATTATGATATTCATGGAATGATTGAAGAAGGACCAACATCTTTCTTACTATGTTACGCATTAATGATAGTGTTTGTAACTACAACGTTTTTATTCAACACAACTTTAATGAGCTTTGGCACAAGTGTTCTTACATCAACCATTTATTGCATTAGCGGGCACATGCTATTAATGTTTGCAATTCCTTCACTTGTTTTTACTTTTGGCTCTATGAAATTCGTTGGAGAGCAATTATCGAATATTGAAAATGGAATTATTGGAGCTGGTGGTATACTTGGTAAATCATTCTGTATTGATAGTATATTAAATAGCGCTTTTACTACTATTAGAGTTGACGATGTTGTTCTTTCTACTGAAAACGCAATCTTATTCAGTATTGTATTCGCTATTGAAATTGGTGTTGGTGTCTTCTGTTTCTTCTTAAAAGAACCTTCAGGTGAATACTATTCAATGCCAGGTGCTGTAAAAGAAAGATATATGATTATTCTTTATTCCGCTATAGGCGTAATGTACTTAGTTATGGCTATTTTAGAAGGGGTATTGGCATATTCATCTTTATTTGCTGTTATCATTTTGATGATCTTTATTGTAATGACAATCTATGCATATATGTCTTTAGTTTTATTCAATAAGAGATTTAAATTAACTACGAAGGAATTAATCATTTTTGGATCAATTGTATTAGTTGCTATATTGTTTATATTTATTAATTATTGGAGAATTAGTGATTTTTTAAATAATAAAACTATTTAGTTTTGTTAAATTGATATTTAATTCTTTATAAACCCCCAATATATGCTTATAATATTTAGCGGAAAATTGGGGGCTTTTAATGAAAAGAAAATTAATCATGTTAGCAGCTCTATTAGCATTGTCTGGATGTAGCAAAGCTGGTGGTAAAAGCGGAACGATAGAATGTGAACAAATTATATTGTCTTCAGGTTCTTATAAAACTTTTTATAGTGGTAAACGCGAAACATATGTCTATGAATATACATATAAAGATAAAATAATTTATACGAATATATCGACTGTTTCTCAAGAAGGAAGCGATACGAGATATGAATTAGAAGTATCTGAGTCTCGTTATGAATTAAAAGAAAATTGTATTTTTTCTAGATATGTTGGATGTTTAATGAATGAAACAACGTGCTATTTACATTTGGACTCTAATACTGTAGAAATTATTCAAAAATTTTCTGAATTTAAATATGAAAAAGATTCTAATGATGTAGAGGCGAACGGTAAAGAAGCTTATGCGTGTGCAAAGCAAAATTTCTATTTTATTGATACTTCTAATTACTCAACTAGCTATGATTATGATACTTATGGATTTTCTGAATATATTCGCACTTATAGTTTGTATTTAGATGAAAATGACTCTTCATTAGAAAAACGTAATTATATTATGTGTGGAAGTGGTTCACTTATTGGTTATATTCCTAGGGGTTAAAATTATGAAAAAGATTATTTTATTGTTAGCATTAACAGGATTAACAGCTTGTAGTAAAGCCGGTGGATCTAAAGGCGTCATTGAGTGTTCTATGATTAAAATTTCTGGATCGGAGTCACAAACTTTTACGCAGAAGACAGAAGATTCTAAGATTTATGAGTATAAAAATTCTAAAGATGATGTTATATATCTTGATCATCTACTTGAAGAATTCAAAGCAATTTCTTATAAAACTGAAAATAGTATTTATAAATTTTCTAGATTGGTAGGCTTTATTACTGTTGAATATAGATATTACCTCCATTTAGAATCAAAAACAGTAGAAATATGTACAAAATATGTTGAGTATGGGGAGACAAAATCACCTGATGGTGGTGATCCAAATGCAAAAGAAGCTTATAAATGCGCTAAAAAACGTTTTGTTTCTAGAGATTATGTTAGCTCTTCAACAATTTATATTGATGATGTAAATTTTAATTTGGAACAAAATTATTATATTAAATTAGGTGAAAATTCATATATCTCTTATGTACCTAAAGATTAATAACTATAAGAAAGAAGGAGAAAATTATGGGCTATAAACATTTAGTGCAATATTACGAAACAGATAAAATGGGCTGCACACATCACTCTAACTATATTAGATGGATGGAGGAAGCAAGATGCGATTTCTTCAAGAAAATCGGTTATGACTACATGGAATTTGAAAAACTTGGATTAGTTTCTCCAATTGTAGGTCTTAACAATCTTAAATTTAAAAAACCATCAACATTTGGTGATGAAATTGATATTGAAGTAAGTGTTAAAGCGTATAATAGCATCGTTCTTACTGCCCATTATGAAATGAAAAAAGATGGTGTAGTTATCTTTGAAGGAGATAGTGAATCTTGCTTTTTAACTACAGATGGAAAGATGGTAATAATGGGTGAACAAAAATTCCCTGGATTACATCACACATTAAAAGATTTATTGGAAAATAAATAGTTTACTAAGCACTTGAAAAGAGTGCTTTTTAAAATATAAATTAAATTTAATCGTATTTTAAATAGTGTGCTAAAATTATAAATATGAAAAGAAAAAGATTACTTTTTATTTTATTACCTTTATTAGCTTCTTTTTTGACTGGTTGTAGTTGTAGTGTTTTTAACGCAATCAAAGATAATATTTTGGGCGCAACTGGAGAGGAACAATACGGTTATAGATTAAGTACATATAAAAAGGATTATGTCATTGGTGAAAAATACACTTTCTATTACTACAATTACGAAAATAAGGAAAAAGTAATTTATGATAACGCAACTCTATATGTTGTTGGTGCTAAGTATTCGGTAGATAATCCAAGTATTTTATCAATAGATGAAGTTGGCAATACAAAAGCTCTCAAAGAAGGAAAAACAACTGTTTATTTAACATGCCCAAAAGGATTTAATTTTAAATGTGAAGTTACAGTTGAAAAGAAAAAATTAACTGAACTCGAAGTATCTAATTATCGTTCTACTTATTACACTGGTAAAGCATTTAATTTCCAATGCGAAACTAACGCTGTTTATCAAAATGGATATAAAGAATTTATTTCTCCTACAATAGATACTAGCGCTGTTGATAACACAACTGTTGGTACATACGATATTAATATTTCTTACACATTAGATGGTGTTACTAAAACTGTTACAAAGCAAATTACTATGCTTGATGGTGATAGTTACACAATTAGCAAAACTGAAATGGATTACCATTTATCTGATCTAGAGCATAATGCGGGAGCACCAATACTCCCTAAATCAGGAAGTCCAAAAATGTTAATTATTCCTGTTAAATTTAATGATTCAAATGCTTATATTTCTAAATACGATAATGTTAAAGACGATATTGAAACTGTTTTCTTTGGAAATTCAAGTAGTATCGGCTATGAAAGCGTAAGAACATATTACGAAAAAGAATCTTTTAATAAAGTTTCTCTTACAGGTACTGTTAGTGATTGGTATGAGTGCGGAAAATCATCATTTCAAATAGAAAATTCGAGCACAGTAGAAAAAATAAAAAACAACGCAATTGAATGGTATTTTTCTAATAATCCAACTGACGATAGAAAATCCTATGATTTAGATAACGATGGATATTTAGATGGTGTAGTTCTTGTTTATGGTTCGCCTGATTATGTGACTGGAGATTTGGGCAATTTATGTAGCCATATGTGGGCTAGTGTTTCATCTTCAACAGGTATAACTGGAAATACTAGTAAACCTGTTGCGTGTGGATATATGTGGGTTAGTTATGACTTTTTATATCCAACTAAAGATAAAGCAAGAAATAGAACTGGAAAAAGTGAATATGCATATTCTGCTTATGTGAATTCTAAAATGGGATTCTTAAGCTATGATCCATTTACTTTTATTCATGAAACTGGTCATATGTTTGGGCTTTCAGATTATTATTCTTATACAGAATCAGAGAGATTTTACGCCGGCGATGCAAATATGCAATCTGCTAGTTTATTAACTCATGATCCATATTCTTTAATGTTATTTGGTTGGGCTAATCCTTATATTGTTGATGATGAAGCTACTATAACTATTGGTGGTTTTGTAGACACTCATGATTTCATTATGATTAAAGGAAGTAGTTCTGCTGTTAATTCTCCATTTGATGAATACATTCTTATTGATTTATATACTCCTACTGGATTAAATAAATTCCATGCTGTTGATCATCCTTCTATTCGTGGGACAGGTGGAACTTTAGATGATTTATCATTTCCTGGAATTAGAATATGGCACGTAGATGCTAGACTTTCTGATAGAAATAAGGGATATGGAGTTGATTATTTAACTAATGATCCAACTAGTTCTGGCGCAACATATATAGCAGATAATTCATTAGGAAGTTATACAAGTCATTCATATGATGGCTATGTTGAATTGACTCAAATAAGGAACGATCCTACTAAGAAATTGATTGATTTATCTTATAACCGTAAAGGTGATTTATTCCAAACTGGAGATACTTTTGATCAAGATGTTTTCTATAAACAATTTGCTAATGGAACTAAATTAGATAATGACAGTAGTTTAGGTTGGACTATTAAAGTTGATTTAATTATGCATACTGGCGAAGGATATGTCGCTGATATTACAGTAAATAGAAAATAATGGAATGGTATTTTTATTTAATCATATCTATAAGCGTATTAATTCTTATATTGTTTTTGCTGTGTTTATATATCTATTTTCAAATATTTTATAACGATAGAAAACTTAAACCAGATTGTCTAGAACCTTTAAAAGGTAGGTTATACAAACCATTAGAAGAAAAATCTCGCGAATTAATTAAAAAAGCATTAGAAATACCGTTTGAACAAGTATATTTAAAAGTAAATAAACATAAAGTATTAGCGGCAAGATATTATTTTTCTAGTGATTCCGCTCCTACGGCAATATTGGTTCATGGATATAAAGGAAATGGAATTAGAGATTTTTCTGGTGGAGTTCAAGAAGTAATAAAAAGAGGAAATAATGTATTAGTTATTGATCATTATGGACATAACTTAAGTAGTGGAAGAACTATCACTTTTGGAGTCAAAGAAAAATACGATGTATTAAAGTGGATTGACTATATTAATAAAAGAAACAATAATCCAGACATATATTTATATGGTATTTCTATGGGCGCCGCTACAGTATTGATGTGCAGCGGACTATCTTTACCTAATAATGTAAAAGCTATATTAGCAGATTCTCCATATGCATCGATTAAAGAAGAAATTAAATTTGTAATGGAAAAAAGAAAACTTAATTTTACATTGCTATATCCATTTGTATTTCTATCTGCTTTATTATTCGCAAGATTCAATATCAAAAAAGGCGAAGTAAGTAATTATTTAAAGAATAACAAACTACCTATCTTAATTATGCACGGTAACACTGATGATCTAGTTCCTGTAAGTAATAGTAGGAAATTAAAAGAACAATTCCCATATATCAATTATGTAGAAATAGACAATGCACCTCATGGAATGGGATATGTTGTAGATTATGATAAATACGTTAGTGAATTAGATAAATTTCTCTTACAATTTACGCAATAAAGAAATATTTATTTGATTAGTTTGTATATCCTTATTAATATATTTGTCGGTATGAAACTTGGATTAAAGAAATTTTATAAATCATATCTAATAGCGTTATCTATTTTCTGCGCTATTGGTTTAGGCATATTTTTAATATTCTTTTTTACTCTAAGTCCTTTAGATGGTGCGACAATGTCCGCTATTATTCTTCTTGGAGTAGGCGGATTGATGTTTGTTGCAAATGAAGGATTTTTTGATATTTTCTCATATGGTTTTAGGCAAATGTTCTGTTCTATGTTTGGAAAAAAAGCAAATGCCTGTAATGACTTTCCAGGATACAAAGAACAAAAGAGAATCAGTAGAGAAGAAAGACCTAAATTATATCTTTCTGCTCTTGTTGTTGGAGTTATATTTTTAATCGTAATGTTAGTGCTTAGAATCTCTGCACTTACTTTGTAAATATTAAAATAATTTATAAATAAAGTGGGTTTTTACCCATTTTTAATTTTATAAACTTATTTATTTTATCTTTTTACAAGCGTATATTTTAATTAAATTATACTTATTCGCGTAGAAAAGTATATTTTCCTATTCGTAGGTAAGCAAATAAATAGCACAAAGATAATCGTGCTAGAAAGGGAATGATTATATGAAAAAATCTAAAGTATTTGTTTCATTGTTAGCTACCAGCTTAATGGTTGGTATGACTGGCTGTAACGATCCTCTTGAAGATGAAAATCAAGATATCGTAGCAGTATATAGAGCATATCAAGCTAATGCAGAAGCTAATGGTAATGAACCTCTCTCTTATGAAGATTGGCTTGCTTCTATTAAAGGCGCCAAAGGTGATAAGGGTGATAAGGGTGATAAGGGTGATGATGGTGTCAGCCCAACAGTAACTATTGGTGAAAATGGTAACTGGTTTATCAATGGTGTTGATTCTGGTAAATCCGCTAAAGGTGAAAAAGGCGCTGATGGTGTTAGCCCTGCAGCTCCTGTAATCGCTATTAACGCTGATAATCACTGGACTATTGATGGTAATGATACTGGTGTAGTCGCAGTTGGTCCTAAAGGTGATAAAGGTGCTGATGGTGCTACACCTGTAATCGATATTAATATTGATAAACACTGGACTATTGATGGTAGAGATACTGGCGTTAAAGCAGTTGGAGAAAACGGTAAAGACGCAATTGCTCCAGTTATTACAATTAACGATGATGGTTATTGGTGTGTTAATGGCACTAGCCTTGGCGTTAAAGCTAAAGGTGAAAAGGGTGACAAAGGTGATGAAGGCGCTAAAGGCGAAGCTGGTGCTTCAGCTTATGAAATCTTTAAAAAATATTATCCTCACTACACTGGTGATGAAAAACAATACGCAAAGGACATGGCAAATGGTAATTTAGCTGATGTTCCTATGGGTCACGAAGGATTTGGTACATTTGAAATTGTTGATTCTGTCGAAAACCCAGGCAATGTTGATTTAGTCGAGCACTGTGATGTTTGTAATGAAGATGTTGTTATTGCTTCTACATTCAAAAAGTGTGCTGCTGAATTTGAAATGACTGAAGCTATTCCTAACTGGACTGCTTCAAACACATATCCATTCTCATATGATGTTGAAACAAACAAAATGACTTCTTATGATTTCAAAGGTAATTCTATAACAGGTACTCAACACTCATATGCGGTTATCAATATTACAAAAACTGGTACTTTCGCATTTGATTATGATGTATCTAATTACTACGATCCTTTAAAAGTTTATAAGAACGCTACTACAGGCAATAACACTATACTTAATGTTTCTGGAACAGCTAATAATCCTGGTAAAGTAGGTTCATTTGAAGCTGATGCTGTTGCTGGCGACTATTTCTTCTTTGATTTTTGCACAACAAACAGAAACTATGGTAGAGATAATGCCGTTATTAGTTTTGTTGCAGCACAATTTGATTACAATTATTTAAAATTTAATTCTAATGGTGGTTCATATGTAGAACCTGTATTATTAGAAAATGGTAAAGTTCTAGGCGTATTGCCTACTCCAACTCAAAAGAACAAATTTTTTGAAGGATGGTACAAAGATGCTGCTTTAAGCGAAGCGGTAGATGCAAATACTGATCTTACTGGAATTAGTGAAGTATACGCTAAATGGTCTAATGCTGCTGTTGCAGTTTTATATCCAAATGGCGGCTTAATTGATTCAACTGAGGTTGCATTTAGAAAAGGTACAACTCCAGATATTCCAACTCCTGAAAGAGAAGGATTCTACTTCCAAGGCTGGTACAAAGATGCTGCATTCACAGAACCATATGTTGCTGGCAATTCTGATAAAGGTTTTGCTTTATATGCAAAATGGTTTGATTTAGACAATGCTCATGCATTATCAGGCAATTATGATGGATTCGCTGTTTACGGTAGTTCAGGTGGTTATGGTGGTGGTTCATTCAGCACTACATCTTCTTATAAAGGAGTAACTATTGATGTTGATGGTAAATATCACATTAGAACTGCTTACTCCTCATACTTAACAGGTGACTTAGCAACTAATGCTGTTGATGACAAGTATGCTACATCAGATGCAAATGTAGGTGACGTCATTGTTGCCGCTCCTGATTTCTTAATTGTTAGCGAAAAAGCAAACTTTGATTCATCTTCTTATATTCACTTTGTTGTTAAAGATGCTGCTGCATCAACAACTGGTGTTAAGGCAGCACTTATCAACGAAAAGAAACTCGCATTTGTTCAAATGCCTTATGGTGACGGTGTTGCTACAACAATGATTGATTACGATGCAAAAACAATTACTCCGTTTGTAGATGTTGTTGATTTAGATGGCAACGCTGTTGACATTACTAAATTAACTGGTTCAAATATCATGAACTTTGAAGTTAGAAAGGGTAGCAGTGTTCTTGCAACATACCACTTTACAGGTGCAGGAAAATACTCAACAACAGCTTCAATGCCTTATGGCGTTTATACAAATGGTGATGCAAGAGTTGAATTCAGTGGTGCCGGTAAAGCATTATTTGAAGGCTCTGTCTTAGATATCGCTTCAATGGGTTCAAATCAATACTATGGTAGTTACTCTGCTTCTATTAGAAAAGTTTTTACTCTCAATGATGCAGATAAAGAATTCACAGTAACTGATAGAACAATTGTTGTTTACCTCAATCTTAACTATGCTGGTGCTCCACAACCTGAAGAATTAGTTTGGTTATATGATACATATAATAGTGTTCCTTCATCAAAAGATCCAACTAGACCAGGTTATGTATTTGCTGGTTGGTACGATGATGACATGAATGGTAATAAAATCACTGGCAATGTTAAATTTACTGAAGATACTCCACTCTTTGCATACTGGGAAGAAGCAAAAACTTTAACTGTTTACAATAATAATGGTGGAACTGATCCTGTTGTTTCCTATTTCAAACCAGGCACAACTCCATCAATTCCTGAACCAACAAAAGATGGCTTTGTATTTGCTGGTTGGTACACAGATGCTGCTTTAACTACTCCATACGTAAGTGAAGCAAAGAATGATGATGTTACTGTTTACGCTAAATTTGTCTCTACTCCAGCATTTATTGGTACATTCTATGGATTTAATTCTGATAATGATGGTACACAATTGTACGATCAAAAAACACAAGCTGCTAGTGTAGGCAATGCTTACTCATTCAACATGAATGGTAGCGTTACTGGTAAAGCAACTACTACTTGGAAATATACTGATTATGATGAAACTAAGAACAGCATTAAATTAGGTAATAATTCAGTTGCTATGTTCGCTGAAGCTGATGATGGTACATTATTCGAATTTGTTGATTATTCTGTAGGTACTTCTCATGCTACTGATGATGATATGTATATCGCAGTTAAGAGTGAGGATGCTGGTGAATTTGTACAACAAACACTTTGCTGGTTAAATGGTTACCAAAAGATTATTAAGTTATCTTTCAATGGTGGTACTGAACATTTAATCTATATCAATGGTTATAATGCTTCTACAAACCCATCTGGTGGCAATGCATTTGTAGACGTAACACTTAAAGATGGTGATGGTAACGCATTAACATTCGCTGATTTGGCTTCAAAATCTAATGGTACTACTACATATGCAAATGACATTTGTATTTATAAGAACGATGTATTAGTTGGAAGATGTGGTGGTAATGGTTCCACATTAACAATGAATGACTTAATGAGTGGTAGTTATACAGGCACATACAATGGCAAACTAGCAACTATGACTCTTGATGGCTATGGTGCTGCTCACCTTGAAGCCGAAGGCGTTGATGTTGATTGTAATTACACAATTCCTGAAGCTGGTAAGGTATATCTTGATAATGGCGATAATTCTGTTTCATTTAATATTTCTGGCAATACAATGACACAAGTTCTTGATGGATACGAAGGTGCTTACAGTGTATTTGATGAAAATGATGATTTTATTGGATTCTATGACTTAACTGGC
>JAILIF010000005.1 GCA_024695405.1 Bacilli bacterium | reverse complement strand
TGTATCTATTAATAGTTCTTTACAGTTATCCTTCATATTCATCACCGAAAGAAATTATACTGAACGCTGTTCAGTTTGTCAAACAAAATACAATGTCTTCATGTTTCAGACATTCCTTTTAATTCATTACATTCTTAAAAGAATGCTAGTAACCCTAATATCTTATTGAATAAATCTAACATAGTAGAGTTACTATCTTTATTAAATATATATGTATTACTAGTTATCTACATTTTAAATATATGATTATCTCCAAAAAAATGTTAGTTTTATATTACATTATCTCCAAAAAAGTGTTATTTTCAATTGACTGAACACATTTTTTTGGATATATTCAAATTAGATAGAGGAATTCCTATGGAAAGAAAGATTTATAAAGAATTACTTGAATGGAAAAATGATACTAATAGAAAGCCTTTAATACTGCAAGGTGCAAGACAAGTCGGTAAGACTTATATTGTTAATCTTTTTGGTGGAAACGAATACGCTAATACTGTTTATTGTAATTTTGAAAAAGATCAAGACCTACACGAATTCTTTAATGATTTAACTCCATCTACTATTTTGAATAAATTATCTATATATAAAAGAAAAGAAATAATTAAAGGACAGACACTTATTGTTTTTGATGAGATACAAGCGTGTCCATCTGCTATTACTTCTCTTAAATATTTTAATGAAGATTCCCCGGAGTATCACATCATTGCTTTAGGTTCTTTATTAGGAGTTTCTATCAATAGAGGTAATTTCTCTTTTCCTGTTGGCAAAGTTCAATTTATGACTTTATATCCTATGGATTTTGAAGAATATCTATTAGCAAGAAATGAAAAGCCTTTAATTGATATGATTAAAGATTGTTATAGCAACAACAAACCATTAGATAATGCTTTTCATAAAAGAGCATTAGATTATTATAAAGAATATCTATTTGTTGGTGGATTACCTGAAGTCGTTGAAGAATATGGTAAAAACCATAATCCTGAATTAGTAAGAATAATACAAAATTCCATATTAGATTCGTATTTTAACGATATGGGAAAATATAATAAACAAACAGAAATTCCAAAAACTAGAATTGTATTTAAGAATATATCCACTCAATTATCTAAAGAGAATAAAAAATTCCAATATAGTCAAATTAAAAAAGGTGCTAGAGCTTCTGAATATGAAAACGCTATTGAATGGCTTTGTTTATCTGGTATAGCAAGTCAAATGTTTAGAATAGAACAAATAAAGCTACCTCTTGATGCATATCGTTCCATAAACGATTTTAAATTCTTTATGAACGATGTTGGATTATGTGGTGCAAATCTAGATATTCACTACGGAGATATTTTTGGAGATAATCCACTACTAGATAATTTTAAAGGTGGCCTAGTCGAAAATTATGTTTATAACCAGTTAATGGAAAATGGTTTTATTTCATATTATTGGACAAGTAAAAGTGATGCTGAAGTGGATTTTATAATAAGGTTAAAAGAAGATATTATTCCCATAGAAGTTAAATCATCTACAAATAATCGTTCGAAAAGTTTAAACGTATATGTAGAGCGTTATAAACCTGCATATTCAATTCGTATCTCACAAAAGAATTTTGGATTCGATAATAATATTAAATCAGTTCCGTTATATGCAACATTTTGTATTAAATAAGTTGCTTTATCTTTAAATTCTAAATATTTTTCTTTGATTTTTATAACATAATATTCTCTTTTATAAAATTGTTTTGCAACGCAAATGCAACGTATTTTTTTCGTTGCAGTTACATTACAACACATTTATTTCACAAATCCATACCTTTAATAGACACATCAAAGCTCACTACCACCCAATGTCCTCATTACTTCAGACATTCCTTTTAATTCATTACATTCTTAAAAGCATTTCGCATTTTACTATTTTTTATTTTTGCGAAATATAAACAGCGGGTATTGTCGGTGTTTTGAAAGACTTTTTTTCGGTGTTTTGAAAAGTTTATCATCCATTTACCTTAAAGTCTCGCGAGTATCGTTTAAGTAATCAAACCCTCATTCTTCTTCCATTACTTTTTGTCCTTAGTAACAAAGGCTATATCAAGAACATTAAATTTTATTAGATTCTTCTACTTCTTATCCTTTATTATTAGCAAACACATAATCTCTAAATTAATCATTTACTAACCAACTATATACGATAAAACATACAATAGTTCAGTTTCCTTGTAATAAATCATAGCAGTCCCAACATATTCTTCATTAGCAGAATAATATATATAAGGTTGATTCCAATCGATTTTATATTTTTCTTCAAAATAATTGTAATTATTAGATAGTTTATCGAGAACAAAATCATCAACAATCGATTCAAATTTAGAATCTCTTCCACTAAGAAAAAATCTTTCTTTGCTAGTTGTATTGGTAAACCTAATATTATCATCAACATTACTATAATCTAAAACGTAATACAAAGAGCCACTTGCATCCCAACCTGTCAGACCATTAAAGAAAAATAATATTTTACCATCTGCAATATTTTTAAATCCTGTTCCAGTAGCAATGTCCTTTAAGTAGCGACTTCCAGTATCGTTATGACATCCTAAAGTAGAAAAAATCGAAAGACAAAAAATGAACTTATTAAATATTTTTTCCATATCAATCCTCTTATATTTAGTTTTCTTAAATCTAGATAAATATTAGTTAGTAATTAAACCATTATCAATATATAGTCATATATTTCTCATTTCGACTCTCAATATTTTTATATCTTATACACGAACATTAA
>JAILIF010000080.1 GCA_024695405.1 Bacilli bacterium | reverse complement strand
AGATGCCCTGTTTTAGAGCATAAAATAGACAAGTGTCCAGCAAACACTAAAGGATACAATGAATGTTACCCTGCTTGTAGCATTACTAATGGTTTTGGTGGTGCAGGTGCTTATTCTGATGGAAAGTTTAATATTACAACTGCTTTTGGTGGTTGGTTAACTGACTACATGGAAAAAGAAGACCTCTTAGATTTAATTAAATACGTTGATAGCATCAATCTTAAATATGGTGCGACAGAAGTCATAACAGACCCTAATACTGAAAAAGTACATGAGATTGAAAGAAAAGCGATGTCAGTCGGTCTTAAATTATTAAGAAGTAGAGTTAGACACTTAGGTACTGAAGAAAACTTAAAGATTTTAACTAGAATCAGCAATGATTTAGCTAAAAGAGTTGAAATGAGATTTGGTACTGCAGTTAAAGATATAGTTATTGAGGATAACACGGTTAAGGGTGTTGTTATGCCTGATGATAGTGTTATTGAAGCTGATTATGTTTTGCTTGGTGTAGGTAGAGAAGGTAGTGAATGGCTCACTAGCATTTTCGAAAAACATAAAGTAGAGATGAAGCAAAACTGTGTAGATATAGGTGTTCGTGTTGAATGCCCTAATCTAATCATGGAAGAAATTAACAATAACCTTTATGAAGGTAAATTCTTATATAAGACAAGTTCAGGTAGTGTAGTTAGAACATTCTGCTCTAACCCTGGTGGACATGTTGTTATGGAAAACTATGAAGGTGTTGTTAACGTAAATGGTCACTCATACAATGATCCAAAACTAAGCAGCAATAACACTAACTTTGCTTTATTAGTTACTCATCATTTTGAAGAACCATTTAGAAAGCCAAATGAATACGCTTTAAAGGTTTCTTCTTTAGCTAACCAATTGGCTTGTGGATCAGTACTTGTTCAACGTTTTGGTGATTTACTTAAAGGTAGAAGAAGTACAGAAAAACGTATTAAAGAAGGTTTTGTGAGACCTACATTAAAAGAAGCAGTCCCTGGTGACTTAGCGTTATGTATGCCTCAAAAAACTCTTCAATCAATCATTGAGATGATAAAAGTCTTAGACTATATCACTCCTGGTATTGCCACAGAACACACACTTCTATATGGTATTGAGGCTAAATATTATAGTGCTCACCCAGAGATTGATAACAAATTAGAAGTGAGAGCTATCAAAAATTTATACGTCGGAGGAGATGGTGCTGGCTTAACTAGAGGATTAGCTCAAGCTGGTGCATCAGGCGTTTATGTCGCAAGAAACATTTGCGAGAAGGTAGGAAAATAAAATGAGATACGTAGGTGTTACATCAAGAGGAATTAGATTACCAATCCTTAAAACTGGTGATGATTTAGTTTATAACGTTGTTGATTCTGTTATTAAAGCTAGTAAATCAGAAGGTTTTGAATTCCACGATAAGGACGTTATCGCAATTACAGAATCTATCGTTGCTAGAACTCAAGGCAATTACTGCACAACAAAAGATATTGCAGATGATGTTAAAGCAAAAACTGGTGGAAATGTAGTTGGTGTAGTTTTCCCTATTCTTTCTAGAAATAGATTCTCAATCCTTTTAAAGGGTATCGCTAAAGGTTGTAAGAAAATTGTTCTTCAACTTTCATATCCTAGAGATGAAGTTGGCAACGCTTTACTTACTGATGATCAAATCTATGAAAGTGGAGTTAATCCATATTCAGATGTTTTATCATTAGAAAAATATAGAGAAATTTTTGGACATAGAGTTCATGAATTTACTGGTGTAGATTATATTGATTTCTATGTTGATTTAGTTAAATCAGTTGGTTGTGATGTTGAAGTTATTTTCGCTAATCACGCTGACGCTATTTTGAATTATACAAAAGTAGTTATTACTGCTGATATTCATACAAGAAGCTATTCTAAGAGATTACTTAAAGCTAAAGGTGCTGAAGTAGTTTTAGGCCTTGATGATATTATGACTGCTCCAATTAACGGCAGTGGATATAACTCTAAGTACGGCTTATTAGGTAGCAATAAATCTACTGATGAAATTGTTAAATTATTCCCAAGAGACGCTCAAGGGTTAGTTGAAGAAGTTCAAAGAGAGATGAAAGAAATAACAGGAAAGAATATCGAAGTCATGGTATATGGTGATGGTGCTTTCAAAGATCCTCAAGGTAAGATTTGGGAATTAGCGGACCCTGTTGTTTCTCCTTTCCATACTGCAGGCTTAGTAGGTACTCCTAATGAACTTAAACTTAAATATTTAGCAGATAATGATTTCAAAGATCTTAAAGGTGAAGATTTGGTTAACGCTGCTAAAAAATCTATTCAAGCTAAAGGTAGTAATTTAGTTGGTAACATGGCTTCTCAAGGAACTACTCCAAGACAAATTACAGACTTATTAGGTTCTTTATGTGACTTAACTAGTGGTTCAGGAGATAAAGGAACTCCAGTTATTTTAGTACAAGGTTATTTTGACAATTATGCCAACGACTAAGAATAAGACTAAACCATTCGATAACGATTTATATATAAAGATTCAAACCGAGAATATTACCAAACGTATTGCTTCTTTTGGAGGCAAGTTATATTTGGAATTTGGCGGGAAGCTTTTTGATGACTTCCATGCTTCTAGAGTTCTTCCTGGTTTTGAACCTGATAGTAAGCTAAAAGTGTTACTTACTATGAAGGATAAGGCAGAGATCGTTTTCGCGATTAATAGTAGAGATATTATTGCGAATAAAGTAAGAGCAGATTCTGGAATTACTTATACTTCAGAAGTTGAAAGATTAATTGATGCTTATACTGATTGTGGACTTTATGTAGGAGGAGTAGTTTTCTCTTTCTATGAATCTAATAGTGCAGTTAATACTTTCATGAGAAAACTAACTAAAGCAGGTTTTAAAACATATAAGCATTATGCGATTGAAGGATACCCACAAAATACACAGAATGTATTTGGCGAGAAGGGTTTCTCACATAATGACTATGTGGAAACCACACGCCCATTAGTGGTCGTGACCGCACCTGGACCAGGTAGTGGTAAGATGGCGGTTTGCTTATCTCAACTTTATCATGACTTTAAAAAAGGATTATGTAGTGGATACGCTAAATATGAAACATTCCCTGTATGGAATCTTCCACTTATGCATCCAGTCAATTTAGCGTATGAAGCTGCAACTGCAGATTTAGATGACGTTAATATGATTGACCCATTCCATTTACAAACTTATGGAGTGGTCGCTACTAACTATAACCGTGATGTTGAGAGTTTTCCTATTTTAAAAACTATATTCGAAAAGATTTATGGTAAGTCTCCATATAATTCCCCAACTGATATGGGTGTTAATATGGTTGGCTTTGCTATTAAGGATGAAGTAGGCGTTATTGTTGCATCTAACCAAGAAATTCTTAGAAGGCACTATGATGCTCAAAAGAATGCTTTCTTAGGCAAGATTACTACTAAGATAGATGAAAAGATTGATCATTTAATGGAATTACAGGGTCTTAAAGAGAATGATAGATTCTGTGTTGCTAAGTGTATGGCTAAAGCTGCTAAAACAGGTCAACCTGCAATGGCAATCGAACTACCAGATAGAACTATTATTGCAGGTAAAAGAACGCCTCTATTAGGCGCTGCTGCCGCAACATTACTTAACTGTTTAAAATATTTAGCAGGTATCGATAAAAAAGTATTACTTATCTCTCCTGAGATTTTAAATCCTATATGTGAACTTAAAACTGGTCCTCTTGAAAAACACAATCCAAGAATTAGAGCAGAAGAAATTTTAATCGCATTAGCTATTGAAGCAGTTACTAATGAAAACGCTAAGAAAGCACTTGATCAATTGCCTAAATTAAAGCATTGTCAGGCTCATTCTTCTTGTATTCTTTCTACTACAGACTTAAAGACTTTAAAGTCTCTAGAAATAGATGTTACAGAAGAACCAGTAGCGTATGCTCATAAGTTATATTTCTAATAAAGGGTTTGTTATATGTTTTTTAAAGTAAGAAGAAGTAAATTGTTTTGGACATTTTTTTGTTTGCTTCTTTTTCTTAGCCTTTTGTTAATTTATCTTTTTGTTTTATTCATTGTGGAAAATATGATGCTACAAGAAGGCATGATTCCACTCTTCATTTCATGGTGCTTATTGTTTGGATTTTTTGACGTACTCTTCCTTCGTTTCGTTAATATTAAGCATTATGCTATTATGGTTAATGATACTTTCTATTTCTGTGGCCAGAACATCTTTGATGGTGCTCAAGTATTCAAAGAAAGAAAACTTAAAAAAGCATATCTTCCTTATGCTAGCGGAGATAAAGAGACAATTTATCTAAATAAGACTACTCCACATGATTTATTATTTGGAGTGTTCAACGCATCTGACGGAAATAAGATTGTTGTTTTTTACTATATCGAAAAAGATTATGATTTCATCAATAGTGACGAAAAATTGAATAACGATAATATTAGTTCAAAGTATCCATTGGATCATGAAGAAGAACTATATCGTATTGTTAAATTAGAAAACGAAAAGTACGCTATTCAAAGGTTTTATACTGAATGGCATTATTATGGTGATAAATTAAAAGAACTTTCCTTAAAGTCAGAGCAAGTAGAAGATAAACATTTTATTTATGCAATGTCTGATGAATATGATACCGAAGAAGAAGCTCTTGAGGATTTAGAATATTTACGAGATGAGTAAAGATTAAGGAAATACACAAATTTTAAAAACATTCTTAATCGGCCAAATTCGTAAAACTTACCAAAGTTTCATGCTTTTTGCCGATTGCATTAAAGACATACATATCAATAAAACCCCTTAATTTAGCATTTACACAAATCGACAAAAAGGTAGAATTCTACCAAAAAGGAGATTTGTTATGATTGAAAGACCAAAATATTTGCGACAATTGATTGATAATAAAGACAATGGCTTTCCAAAAGTCATAACAGGTATTCGCAGATGCGGTAAATCATCTCTTCTAAAAGAAATTTATCGAAACTATTTATTGTCTATCGGTGTTCTTAAGGAAAATATTATTTCTATAGAACTCGATGATATTAATAATGTAAAATATCGCGATCCTTTCGAATTGAACAAATATGTATTAGAAAAATGTAATACAAATTCAATGCATTATGTTTTTATTGATGAGATTCAGCTTGTTAATACAATAATCAATCCTGTATATACTGATGGTAAACACGTTATCGCTAAAAATGGTGATGAAGGTGCAATAGGTTTTGTTGAAGTAGTATTAGGACTTTCAAGAAAGAAAAATATTGATCTATATGTAACTGGTTCTAACTCTAAAATGCTCTCATCAGACATTGTTACTGAATTTAGAGATAAAGCTATTAATATTCATTTACAGCCATTATCTTTTGAAGAATTCTTTAATTATAAAGGCGGTTATAAAACAGAAGCATTTGAGGAATATCTAAGATATGGTGGAATGCCATTAGCGGTTTTAAAAAATAGTGAACAAGAGAAAAAAGAATACTTAACAAGACTATTTGAAACGACATATTTCAAAGATATTTTAGAACATAATAATTTAAATAAATCCGAATCATTAGATGAGTTATGCACAATATTAAGTAGTGAATGTGGCCACTTAATCAACGCTGATAAAATTGCTAATATCTATGAGAGTAATAAAAAAGAAAACATAGATAAAGCTACAGTTTCAAAATATATAAATTTCTTTGTTGATGCGTTTATTTTAAATCCAGTTGAACGCTACGATTTAAAAGGAAAAAATCGCATTGGAGCCTTAAGAAAATATTATTTTATTGATAATGGTTTAAGAAATGCGAGACTTAATTTTTCTAGCCTTGATGAAGGACAAATGCTTGAAAACCTTGTATATAATGAGCTTATTTATAATGGCTATACGGTGAATGTTGGAGTTTATGATAAAGTTGAAAAAAACAAAAATGGTGTAAGTATAAAAAAAGTTATGAGATTGATTTCCTAGCCACCAAAAACAATAGAATTTACTATATTCAAGTCGCGAATGATATAAGCGATGAAAAAAATAAAAATAGAGAGATAAAACCTTATATTTCTTTAAAAGATCAAATTCAAAAAATAATTGTTGTAAATAAGCCTCTTAGCGAAATGAAGGACTCTAATGGTTTTACCATTATAGGTATTACAGACTTTTTATTAAGATTTATTAAGTAAAAGTATAAGTGCAAAAATGTATTTATATCTAAAATATTGTGTTTTTACTACGACAAAAATGAACTTATAGACTAGATAGGCTTACAGTAGATTCTGCTCGTGGAAGTGTTGAATACGAAGGTTATATCGATGATAGCTTTATGTGTAATCTTTTATAATGAATATCTTTCGGAAAAAATTACGAATAAGAAACGATTGATATAATTAAAGAACAACATCTTAAAAATACAAAAAATCGCGAATTTTAGGGATAATTTAAAGAAAACCACCCCTAAAACTCAGTTTTACTTCGCAAAACTAATTTGAATGCTACGTTAAATATATGTTTCGATGCGCTACATATTTTTAACAAAATTTTATTGTTAATTTTGTATTATATTTACATTTCTTTGTAGGTTATTTCTAATTAAAGAAAATCAAGTTTCTCCTTTTTTGCTTCTTGCGTACGCGTGTACTTATATATATAATATATAGCGGATTGCGAAAGCAAAGTAGGAGAGATTATGGCAAAATTACAACCAGCTGCTGTAAAGCAAATTACAGAAATTGTCGAACGCTATAAGAATGAACCAACACCTACAATGATGATTTTAGAGGACATCCAAAAAGAATATGGATACATCCCTCTAGAAGTTCAAGAACTCGTTTCCGATTTAACTGGAGTACCTGTTTCTGACATCTATGGTGTTGTTACTTTCTATTCGTTCTTCTCAATGACACCAAAAGGAAAATATGTCATCGGTGTCTGTTTAGGTACTGCTTGCTACGTTAAAGGTAGCCAATTAGTCTTAGACAAGTTCGGTGAATTACTAGGCATTAAACCTGGTCAAACTACTGAAGATGGATTATTCACATTAGACGTTTTACGTTGTATCGGTGCTTGCGCTGTTGCACCAGCTGTTAGCATTAACGGCAAGGTCTACCCACAAGTAAAGGTTGATAACGTTAAAAATATCATCGCTGAATACCGTGCTAAGGAGGCTTAATAGTTATGGCAAAAATTCTTAACGAAAAAGATTTAGCTGAACGCATGGAACACTGCGGTGCATGCTTACAAAAGAAATTCCACTGTGAACCAGGACACAAAGCAATTGTTGTCTGTGGTGGTACAGGATGTTTATCTGCAGATTCTCAAGGAATCATCGACAGATTCAATGCATTAATCAAAGAAAAAGGTTTAGAAGATAAAGTAACTTGCAATATCGTTGGTTGCTTCGGCTTCTGTTCACAAGGACCTTTCGTTAAAGTCTTCCCAGAAGAAACTTTATACGTCAAAGTCAAAGTTAGCGATGTTGATGAAATCATGGAAAAAGATATCATCGGTGGTGGCATTGTAGAAAGACTATTCTATGTTGACCCACAAACAAAAGCTAAGATTCAAAAACAACACGATATCCCATTCTATAAATTACAAATGAGAGATTTCGCATTACATGGCAATAGTGAAATTAACCCAGAAGACGTTAATGAAGCTATCGGCTATGGTGCATTCCAAGGCTTAAACAGAGCTTTACACATGACTAGAGAAGAAGTCATCAATGAAGTTCTTGCTTCAGGCTTAAGAGGTAGAGGCGGTGCTGGTTTCCCTACTGGTAGAAAATGGTCATTCGTTCCAAAGACAGATGGCCCTAAATATATGATTTGTAATGGTGATGAAGGTGACCCAGGTGCATTCATGGATCGTTCCATCATCGAAGGTAACCCATGTGCAGTTATCGAAGGTATGATGATTGCTGGTTACGCTATTGGCGCTCAAAACGGTTATTTCTATGTCCGTGCTGAATACCCAATCGCTGTTAAGCGTTTAGAAAAAGCAATTAAAGACTTAGAAGAAATCGGCTTATTAGGTGATAACATCTTAGGTACTGATTTCTCATTCAGATGTCACATTAGATTAGGTGCTGGTGCATTCGTTTGTGGTGAAGAAACAGCATTAATCAACTCAATCGAAGGTAAACGTGGTATGCCACGTCCACGTCCTCCATTCCCAGCTGTTAAGGGTTTATGGGACTGCCCAAGCGTTGTCAATAACGTTGAAACTCTTGCATGTGTTCCATTCATTCTTAGAGAAGGCGCTGCAAAATTCGCTGCTGTCGGTACAGCTGACACTAAAGGAACTAAGGTTTTCGCTTTAGGTGGTAAAGTTAATAATGTTGGCTTAGTTGAAGTCCCAATGGGAACAACATTAAGACAATTAATTTATGATATTGGTGGTGGTATCCCAGGTGGTAAAAAGTTCAAAGCTATTCAAACTGGTGGTCCTTCCGGCGGATGTTTAACAGAAAAAGACTTAGATACTCCAATCGACTTTGGTAGCTTAGTTGCTGCAGGAAGTATGATGGGTTCTGGTGGTGCTATCGTCATGGACGAAGATAACTGTATGGTCGACGTCGCAAAATTCTATATGGAATTCATTTGCGATGAATCATGTGGTAAATGTTCACCATGTAGAATTGGTACTCGTAGATGTTTAGATATCTTAACTAAGATTACTGAAGGTAAAGGTGAACCTAAAGATCTCGAAGACTTAAAAGAATTAGCAGCAGTTATTAAGAACAACTCATTATGTGCTTTAGGTCAAACTGCTACTAACCCAATTCTTTCTACAATGAAAGCATTCCCAGAAGAATACCAAGCACACGTAGTTGATCATAAGTGCCCAGCTCACGTTTGTAAGAACATGATGGAATACTACATCCTTCCAAATAAATGTATCGGATGTGGCTTATGTATGAGAAACTGCCCAGTTGGTGCTATCGCTCCTGGTACAGAACCAGCTCACTTACCAAATGGTAATGTAAACCCTGGAAAATTCGCACACGTCATTGACCCTAAGAAATGTGTCAAGTGTGGTTCATGTTTAAGTGGTTGCCGTATTGGTGCAATCACAAAGAGATAAGGAGGAAATCATCATGGCATTAGTAAATATCAAAATTAATGGTCAACCATATCAAGTAGATTCTTCTTTAACAGTTTTAGAAGCTGCTAGAAAATGTGGATATGAAATCCCATCCTTATGTGCTTTCAATCATGGCAAATGTTCAAAAGCAAGCTGTAGAGTTTGTTTAGTTGAAGTAGTTGGCGCTAGAGGCTTAGTTGCTTCTTGTGTCTACCCAGTCAATGAAGGCATGGAAATCATCACTAACTCAGTTAAAGCAACTGAAGCTAGAAGAGCTAGTGTTGAATTAATCCTTTCAAATCACGAAAAGAACTGTTTACAATGTCCAAAGAATGGACACTGTGAATTACTCAAAGTCGCTGAAATGGTCGGCGCTAGAGATCAAAAATATGTCGGTCAGCAAACAGAAAAGACAGTTGATGAAGTCGCTCCTGGCATCATCAGAAATTCTGCAAAATGTATTCTCTGTGGTCGTTGTATCGAAAGATGTAAAGAAGCTCATGGTATCTCAATCTTAGGATTTGAAAACCGTGGTTTCAAAACAATCGTTTCTCCTGTTCAAAATAGAAGTTTCGCTAACTCACCATGTTTACAATGTGGTCAATGTGTTAATGTCTGTCCTACAGGTGCATTAATGGAACACAGCGAAATCGAAAAAGTCGACGAAGCATTCAAAGCAGGCAAAAAAGTTATCGTTCAAACTGCTCCAGCAGTTAGAGCAGCTATTGCTGAAGAATTCGGTGAAAAGATTGGTACTGTCGGAACAGGCAAAATGGTCGCTGCTTTAAGAAGATTAGGCTTCTATAGAGTATTCGACGTCAACTTCGGTGCTGACTTAACAATCATGGAAGAAGCACATGAATTAATAGAAAGAATCACAAAGAAAGTTGCTCCATTACCACAATTAACTTCATGTTCACCTGGTTGGATTAACTATCTTGAATACTTCTATCCAGAATTAATTCCAAATTTATCAACTTGTAAATCACCTCATATGATGCAAGGTGCTATTACAAAATCATACTTTGCAAAATCACACGACATTGATCCAAAAGATATCTTTGTTGTATCAATCATGCCATGTACTGCAAAGAAATATGAAGCATCCCGTAAGGAAATGCCAAATGATATAGACGCAGTATTAACTACTAGAGAATTAGCTAAGTTAATCAAACGTGCTGGTATCAAATGGGATAAATTACCAGATGAAGAATTTGACCAAGACCTACTCGGTGAATACTCTGGAGCTGGTGTTATCTTCGGTGTTACTGGTGGTGTTATGGAAGCTGCTTTACGTACTGCTTACTTCTGGTTAACAGGAGAAGAATACGGCAAGATTAACTTCACTGAAGTTCGTGGATTTGAAGCTGTTAAAGAAGCTACTTTAAACATTAAAGGTACTGAAATTTCAGTCGCAGTTACATCAGGTATGGCAAACGCAAAGAAACTTCTCGATGAAATCAAAGCTGGTACAAGCAAATATGCATTCATCGAAGTTATGTGCTGCCCTGGCGGATGTATCAATGGTGGTGGTCAACCATACGTTCACCCAGCATTACTTCCAAATGAAGATGACGATATCTTAGATACATATAAAGCTAAGAGAGCAAGCGTTCTTTATAGCGAAGATGAAAGACAAGTTATCCGTCAATCTCATAACAACAGGGATATTCAAAAACTCTACAAGGATTTCTTAGGAGAACCAGGTAGTGAATTAGCTGAAGAATTATGCCATACAACATATAACGCTAATAGAGAAAAATATCCTGACAACAAGTAATTAATTAAAATTAAATTGGGCGAATGGAAATCGAGCCGTTCGCCCTCTTTTTTAACAAATAAGGAGTGTCATTATGAAAATTAATTTTTATAACTCATTAACAAACAAAGTAGAAGAATTCATCCCACAAGTTGAAGGAAAAGTTTCAATGTATGTTTGTGGACCTACAGTTTATAACTACCCACATATTGGTAATATGCGTCCAGTAGTTATTTTTGACACTCTAAGAAGGTTTTTAACTTACATCGGCTATGATGTTACTTACGTAAGTAATTTCACTGATGTAGATGATAAAATCATCAAAGCCGCAAAAGAAAAAGGAATCAGCGAAAAAGAACTTTCAGAATTTTTCACTGAGGTGTTTAAACAAAACACTAGAGATATTGGCTCTATGGTTCCTAATATCACTCCAAAGGTAACTGAATATATTCAACCTATTATCAACTATATTGATAACTTAGTTAAGATAGGGGCAGCTTATGAAGTAGATGGCGATGTTTACTTTAGAGTAAGTAAGATCAAAGATTATGGTGCACTTAGTGGCATTAATACCGAAGACCTTATAGCTGGCGCGAGAGTTGAAGAAAACTCTAAGAAAGAGTCTCCTTTAGACTTTGCTTTATGGAAGAAAACAGACGAAGGAATTAAATGGAGTTCTCCTTGGGGAGAAGGTAGACCAGGCTGGCATACTGAATGCTGCGTTATGATCGATACTATTTTCCCTAAACACTATATCGATATTCATGGTGGAGGATATGATTTAAAATTCCCTCATCACGAAAATGAAATAGCACAAGCAGAAGCAACTCATAATAATAAAATTGCTAAATATTGGATGCATAATGGCTTCATCAATATGGATGGAGAAAAGATGTCCAAATCTTTAGGTAATGTTGTCTTCGCTAAAGACATTATTGAAAAGATTGGTGGAGTTGCTACTAGACTTGTTATTTTAAATACTCACTATAGAATGCCTGTTAACTTTACTGAAGATACTGTTAAAGCAGCAGTTCAAGAAGTAAATAAAATGAGTATGGCTTATAAGCAAGCTGCTTTAGCGTTGCAAGTAAATGGCTATAACCTACAAAGTGGTAAAGCTAATATGGAAGCTTTTGTTAATGCTCTTGCGGACGATCTTAATACCGCTAATGCACTTAGTGAGTTATATAACGTTGTTAAAGAAACTAATCAATTATTAAGAACTAGACCAGTTGATTTTGAAAAGTTAAATAATAACTTTAAATCATTAACTGATATGTTCTATTGCTTAGGCTTAGATATTAAATTTGTTACTCTATCAAATGAAGACAAAGAGCTTTATAAAGAGTATAATTTAAGTAAAGAAAATAAAGATTTTGCTAAGAGCGATGAACTTAGAAAAATCTTAATTGAAAAAGGAATCATGTAATGATTAAAAAGGATAATCTAATTTTCGGAAGAAACGCCGTAATGGAAGCTTTGAAAGCTAATAGAGTTTTAACTCTATATTTAGTTAAAGGCTTTTCTGATAAAAAAATTTTAGATTACATAAATCCTAAGGTAGCGGTTAAGTATATAGACGCTAGCGAGATGAATAAATCTTGCGATGGGGTGCATCAAAATGTAGCGGCTATTACTAAACCTTATGAATATATCGACTTAGAGGGGGCTATTAGACTTGGGTCTAAAGAAGACAAACCAGTGTTGCTCATCCTTGACGGAATCGAGGATCCTCATAATTTTGGTGCCATTCTTAGAAGTGCAGACATATTCAAAGTCAGTGCGGTGATAATATCAAAGCACAACCAAATCCCTTTAAACTCAACCGTAGCCAAAACTTCTGCTGGTGCTATTAATTATGTACCTGTTTGCCTGGTTAACAACCTTAACCAAGCAATAGACAAATTAAAGGCAGAAGGTTATTGGATAGTTAGTTCTGATGGTAATGCAGATACTTACTATACCGACTTGAAGTATGATTTTAAAACTGCATTGGTAATCGGCAGTGAAGGCTTTGGTGTTTCAAAGTTAGTTCTTAAGAATTCCGATTACATTATTAAGATTCCAATGAGTGGAAAAGTCAATTCACTTAATGCCTCTGTTGCGGCCGGCATTCTCCTAGCTAATATTAGAAAATAACCTCCTGAGAAAGGGGGGCATTTTTTGTGAAGAAAAGACTTAGCGATAGCGAGCTTTTAGCTTTGGTTGCCCAAGGCAATTTAGATGCGAAAAGAATGCTTGATAGAAGGTATTATCAATATTGCATAGTGCTAACGAAAAAGTTTTTAGAAAACCACCCTGATTATGGTTATTCTTTTGACGATTTTCTTAACGCTGCAATGCTTGGATATTGCAGAGCGAGAAATAAGTTTGATTATGAGAATTCTGATGGATTTTATCCATATTTTAAAATATGGGCTGAAAGTGAACTTAAAAACCTCATCGAAGAAGGTAATAGATTCTTTCTAAATGAAAATCCAAAGAAATTTGTTAGTTTCGACTTAACCTACAAAGACCCTGAAGAGCCAATAAGTTTGTCTGAAACATTCGGAAATAACGACGAAGCAATTCTTTCTGATATTAAGACAAACGAAGTTCTTTGCTTAATTACAGATTCTTCATTTGGTTTAACTGATGATGAGATATCTGTTTGTGGTTATTTAATCTTAAAACGTAGCAATAGAGAAATTAGAGAATCATTGTCTCTAACTTATAGTGGCTATAGAAACATTATAAAGTCCATAAAAAGCAAAATTGGTGACCATCTTAGCGAAATATTTAAATAGTGGTTATTACCGACTCACTAAGTGAATAGGCAATATTATTTTATTAAGAATGAAAATTGTGATATACTTTGCCTCGTGAAAAAAATCGAAGTTAAAAATCTTAAGTTTGCATATAACAGTAAAGAAACAGTAATTAACGGTCTTAACTTCTCAGTTGAGGCTGGAAAATATGTTTCTATCTTAGGCCATAATGGTTCTGGTAAATCAACATTGGCTAAGCTACTTATGGGTCTATTAGTACCTGGAAGTGGTGAAATTTTTGTCGATGGCAAATTACTAAGTTCTGAAACCGTAGACGAAATTAGACTTAAGATGGCTTTAGTTTTCCAAAATCCAGATAACCAATTTATTGGTTCTACTGTTGAAGAAGATGTTGCGTTTGGTTTAGAAAATAGAAAAGTTCCACAAAAAGAGATGCATGACATTATCTTTAAATACCTTCGTTTAGTAGGTATGGAAGAATTTTATGATAAAGAGCCAAGCAACTTATCTGGTGGTCAAAAACAAAGAGTTGCGATTGCGGGTGCTTTAGCACTTAATCCAGATATTTTGATACTTGATGAAGCAACTTCGATGCTTGATCCTAAAGGCAAAAGAGAAATCAATGAATTGATTAATTCTTTAAGAGACGTAAATCCAGAATTAACAATTATTTCAATTACTCATGATGTAAACGAAGCCTTATTTAGTGATGAAATCGTTTTGATTTCTTCTGGAAAAGTATCTAAGGTCGCTACTCCAGAAGAAATTTTTAGTGATGAAGCTTTATTAACAAAAAATAACGTAATTAGTCCTTTTGTGTACCAAATCAAAAATAGATTAATAGATATGGGAATAGACGCTTCAAATTGTAAAACAATGGATGAAATGGTGGAGTTAATATGGCAATCGAAGTAAAACATGTATCTTTTACATATTCTCCTAAAACTCCAAATGCTTATGAGGCTTTGAAAGATGTTTCCACTTGTATTAATGATGGAGACTATTTAACTATTGTCGGACAAACTGGTAGTGGTAAGTCCACTCTTGTTCAAATGTTAAATGGTTTAACTATGCCTACTAGTGGTGCTATTTTTGTTGATGAACAAGACACCAAGATATGGTGTAAGAAAACAAAAACAACAAGACTTCTAAGAAAGAAAGTTGGTTTAGTTTTCCAATTCCCTGAATATCAACTTTTCGAAGAAACTATTCTCAAAGATGTTGCTTTTGGCCTTATCAATTACGGCATGAAAAAAGAGCAAGCTTATGAAAAAGCTAAAGAATATATTTTGAAAGTTGGTTTAAATGAATCTTATTTTACTAAATCTCCATTTGAGCTTTCTGGTGGAGAAAAAAGAAAAGTCGCTATCGCTGGTATTTTAGCCCTTGAACCAGAAATTCTTATCTTAGATGAACCAACTGCAGGACTTGATCCAAAGAGCAAAGAAGATTTATTGAATTTAATTACGCAACTTCATGATGAAGGTAAGACTATTGCGTTAGTTACTCATAACATGAGCATTGTTAGAAAATACGCCAATCACGTTATTTTAATTGAAAAAGGTAAAGCATTTTTTGATGGAACTCCTGATGAATTCTTTGTTAATGATGAAGTATGTAAGATTATTGAAGTTCCTGAAGTTATAGAATTTGCAAGAAAATTAAAAGTAAAAGGTATTGATATAGATGTTAATAAAGCTACTAGTGTTGATAGTTTAGTTGAACAAATTAAACTATGGAGGGCCAAAGATGAATAATATTGTTTTTGGTCGTTATGTAAACGCTAATACATTTGTTCATAAACTTGATCCAAGAACAAAGATATTTTTATTAGTGTTATTTTCTGTAGGTATTTTCTTACAGTTTACAAATAACATGACTAATTTACTGATGTCTTGTTGTTATTTAGGTGTGGTCTTCATTTTAATGATTATCACAAGAATCAACATACTACATTTATTTAAATCACTTAGCATGATGTGGTTTATGATATTGTTCTTGTTAATTGTTTACATGCTTACGCCTATAAAAGAACCTAATTTTCCTGTTGCTTTTACTATATTTGGTAAATATATATATTGGGATACTTTTGTTAATTTAGGATATATCGTTTTAAGATTGATGTTACTTATTTCTTTAGCGATGATTCTTACTTCCTCTACTAGACCAATGGATATGACATACGCTTTTGAGTGGTATATGTATCCACTTAAAGTAATTAGATTTCCAGTTCATGAAATCGCGATGACTCTATCAATCGCTTTAAGATTCATTCCAACTTTGTTGGATGAAACAAATAGAATAATGAAAGCTCAAGAGTCTCGTGGAGCAGACTTTAAACATGGTTCTTTATTTAGAAGATTCGGCGCGATTATTTCTTTAATTATTCCTCTATTTGTTTCAGCGATTGATAGAAGTGAGCAACTCGCTAACGCTATGGAAGCAAGAGGATATGATCCAAGAGCAAAACGTACTAGATATAAAGTTCTTAAAGGTAATTGGAGAGACGCTATTGCCTTACTTATAGGATTAGCAGCGTTTGGTGGTATAATTTTCTTACTGGTCTATGACCATAACTATAATCAAATCTTATTTTTCTAGGTTAGTGATATGAAAGTATTAGGCATAGTATCTTATAAAGGAACTAGATTTCAAGGTTGGCAAAAGCAACCTACTGTAGTTACTGTTCAGGGCGAAATTGAAAAAGCGCTCAGCCAAGTATTAAATACTGAAGTAACAATTTTTGGTAGTGGACGCACAGATGCAGGAGTGCATGCACTCGCTCAAACTTTTACTTTTGATATGTCTAAAGATATAGATTTAGATAAGTTATGTTTTTCAATTAATAGAATGGTTAATAAAGATATTAAAATTCTTTCTTTTAGTAAAGTTAGTGATGATTTTCACGCTAGATTTTCTGCAAAAAGTAAAACTTATTTGTATAAGATTAGATTAGGTGTTAAAGATCCTTTTGAGAATGAATTTCAATATATTTATCCATTTGAATTTGACTATGATTTATTTTCAAAAGCTTTGAAACAATTTGAAGGTAAACACTGCTTTAAAGATTTCACTAGTAAAGAAGAAGATGAAGATGGTTATATAAGAGAAATCTTTAAAGTTGTTTCTAAGAAACACGATAACGATATCGAAGTAGAATTTACAGGTGATGGATTCATGAGATATCAGATTAGAAATATGGTTGGAGCAGCTCTTGCGATTGCTTCTAAAAACGAGGATTTATCATTCATTCCTAATCACTTAAAAGAAGATAAAATTAGAGAAATTTGTCAATATAAAGCCCCACCTCAAGGTTTATATTTAGTTAAGGTCGAATATTAAAAATATTTTATTTTTTATATACATATGGTATTATTTTTCGCGGAAATAAGGAGAATTTTATGGGAAGAGCACATGAAGTAAGAGCGAAAGCAATGGCTGCTACAGCAGCAAAAAGAAGTGCTTTATTTATGAGAGCTAGTAAAGAAATTTACATGGCTGCAAAGTCTGGTGAACCTAATCCAGATATGAACTTAGCACTTAGAAGTGCAATTGAAAAATGGAAAGGTCAAAACGTTACTAAAGATGTTATTGATAGAGCAATCCAAAAAGCAAAAGGCGGTAACGCAGAAACTTATACAGAAGGTAGATACGAAGCTTTCGGCCCTGGCGGTTCCTTATTCATCATTGATACATTATCCGATAACTCAAATCGTGCATTTATCGAAGTTAGAAGCGCTGTCACTAAAAAAGGTGGCCATTTAGGCTCTACAATTTTTAACTTCACACAAACTGGTGTATTTTCTTTCAAAGGTGATAATAGAGACGCAGTTGAAGAAAACTTAATCTTAGGTGATGTTGATGTTAGAGAAGTAACTGCTGAAGATGGTTACATTGAAGTATTAGTTGAACCAGCAGCATTTGCTGATGCAAGAAAAGTTTTAGGCGATATGGGTATTTCTGAATTCGACACTGCTGAAATTACATTCTTAGCAAACGATCCAGTTACTATCGACGATCCTGAAGAAAAACGTAAATATGATGAATTATGTGACATGCTTGATGAATTACAAGATGTCCAAAACGTATATACTAACGTTGACTAATTTGAATTAGATAAGGTAGGCTTCAAAAGGCCTACTTTTTTCATGCCTTTGACAATATTACTCATTTATAGAAATAAATGTTTGACATTGATGCATATTTAACATATGATTTTACTCGGCACAAAAGCAAATTAGCGAAGTCCCCGGTAAGGAAAAAGTTAGTTTGATAAGGAGGATTTAAGTTATGCAACGTCAAACAACAATTGCAAAAGCACAAGAAATCCAAAGAAAATGGTATGTCATTGATGCAACAGACAAGCCATTAGGAAGATTAGTCTCATATGTTGCCCAAGTTTTAATTGGTAAAAATAAACCAACATGGACACCAAACGTTGACTGTGGTGATTACGTCATCATCGTTAATGCAGCAAAAGTAGGTCTCTCAGGAGACAAACTCCACAACAAGAAATACTACAATGTTTCTGGTTATGATGGAGGCTTAAGAACTCGTACAGCAAAAGAAATGATCGAAAAATTCCCATGCGAAATGGTTGAAAGATCAGTTCACGGTATGGTTCCAAAGGGTCGTTTAGGTCGCCAAATCGAAAAGAAATTATTCGTTTACGCTGGCCCAGACCACAAGCATGATGCTCAAAAGCCAGAAGCTTTAGAGCTCAAATTCTAAGGAGGATTAAATGATGGCAAAGAAATCTGATATCCAATATTACGGAACAGGTAGAAGAAAAACTTCTACAGCTAGAGTTTATGTCACTTCTGGTAAAGGAAAAATTACTGTTAACGGAAAAGATGTTAATGAATACATGCCTTTCCCAACATTAGTTATGGACTTAAAACAACCATTAGTATTAACAGGTACTGAAGAAAAATATGATGTAACTGTTGATGTTAAAGGTGGTGGATTCACTGGTCAAGCTGGTGCTATCCGCTTAGGCATCGCAAGAGCATTATTAGAAGCTGGCTGTGATCGTTCAACTTTAAAAGTCGCTGGTTTATTAGCTAGAGATTCAAGAAAGAAAGAACGTAAGAAATACGGTCTCAAAGCTGCTCGTAGAGCTCCACAATTCTCCAAACGTTAATCGTTTTTGGACCTTGAAATTGAAATTAAGGAAGGTTGTCAAAATCTTCCTTTTTTCTTTGAAAATAATTTATTGATTTTTGTATATTATAATAGTATATTATTTACGCTGTCTTAAAAAGACGGGCCCATAGCTCAGTTGGTTAGAGCGCACCCCTGATAAGGGTGAGGTCGATAGTTCAAGTCTATTTGGGCCCACCAGCAAAGTTAAAATCCTCGAAAGAGGTTTTGTTACATAAAGACACTAGAACTGGACACTTAGTTCAGTGGGAGAACGCTTCCTTCACACGGAAGAGGTCATTGGTTCAATCCCAATAGTGTCCACCAAAAGAAGCCGTCTTAGCTCAATTGGCAGAGCAACTGATTTGTAATCAGTAGGTTGTTGGTTCGATTCCGATAGACGGCACCAAACGCATACAACAGCTAAGACTGAAGTATAAAAAAAGCAACTAGTTAATTTGAGGTTTAAAGACCCCTGAAGGTGTAGCTCGATCTACCAAACTAGTTGCTTTTTTATTTCTTCCTTCTTTTGATGAACACTATTTTGACGTTATAAGGCAACTTCTCTGAAAAGTTTTGTTTTATATCCTTTTGCTCTTGATGAACAATATACATTGGTGTTTTTCTTGTTGGGTCTGGATAGGTTCTATTTTCCAATTTGTATGATGTCCGCTTTTAGGAACTGATGTTACACGATGAAAATAGTAGTTATTTCCTTCTTGATCTATGATATAGGCAGGGTGGCCACTTTTAAGATAAATTCTAAAGTGTTTCTTAAATTTTGACATAAAAGTCCTCCTACTATATAAGGAAATACTCAAGTATTTCCTAGAGGCATTTTTACGAAAATTTGCGAAAAAAAATAAAAATGTGCAATTAAAGGCTTTTGCTAATGTATTCAATATTATATAATCGTTTAGGTTTTTATTATGAATAAAAGGAGATTAAAATGAGAAAAAGATTAGCATTAATTTGTCCTATGTTAATGATGGCTTTAGTAGGATGTAGTCAATCTACAAATAACGAGTTAGAATACGGAACATATTATCAATGGAATGGTTCTGCTGAAGAAATTAAAATAACAAGCGAAACTGAAACATATAGAATAATTGAAATAACATCAAAAACACTTACTTTTAATTATTTTAATGAGAACGTTTTAAAATCTACTGAGAAAACATATTTCATTAGAGGGAATAGTCTTTTTACTGAAAAAGTTAAAGAAGGTGAAGAAAGCACTGATGAAATGCATTACGAGTATGATTATGACTTTGGAAAGGGATATTTAAAATATGTATCAGGCGGCTTTGGAAGTTCTTCTAAATATTATTTTTATATTACTAAATCCTTTGCTAAGAAATTGGGCGTTGCTATTGTTGATGAGGTTTTTGAAAAGTAATAAACTAACGAAAGAGACGAAAAAGTCTCTTTTTGTTTTATTCAAAAATTCTATAATATAAAATGTAAGAAATATCTTACAAAAATAGTTTGTTTTGCTTGGTCGATTATTAAGCGAATCCATTCTAGAATGAGTGTGTTAGTGGAGGAAATGAATATGCAATTTGAAAGAAATCTAACATTACTTAGAAAAAAGAAAGGCTTATCACAAGATGAATTAGCCTTTGCGGTTGGTGTAACTAGACAAACTATCTATACTTGGGAAGCAGGACTTAATTATCCAAATATTGTTGCTCTTAATAAAATAGCAGAGGTTCTTGAAGTCTCAACAGATGATTTGCTTCATGGATTTGAAGTAAATAAATTACCTAAATCATTTAAAGAACCTATCTTAACTTTTGTTTCAAATCATAAAGATAAAGTTATTTATAATGAACTACCTAATTGGTTTATTAGTCTAAAAGAAGGTAATGAAGTAAACTGGGCTATTTATGATTTGAAAAACGATGAATGTATCAAAGATTATTCATATCATGTTGAAACATTAGGAAAAGTTAAGATACATGATATTGATGGAGTGGAAATAGAAGTTAAAGAATATGATGAGTCTTTATCTTTTACTAATAAATATAATCAATATGTTTCTATTTCTAATGAAGGAATCATGTGGATTGGTGAATCAACATATGAAGAAGGAATTAAGAAAATTAGAACTTATAAAGATAAAGATTTCTTAAAAGACTGGGGATATAACAAGGAAGCAAAACCTCAAGCGATTGAATATGAAAACGCAAAAGATTACTTATTAGAATTTAATGGAAAGAAAATAAAAGTAATTGGCTTATCATATTTCGAATCAAATAAAGAGCAGTACTGCGAAGTATTTCTTAATGAAGATTTTGAATCATTGCTATGGAAAAGATATACCCGCGTAGAAAAAAAGAAGAAAAGAACTAACCGCTCAATTATTGTCGATGGTAAAGAATACGATTTAGATTATTACTGTATTACATCAAGAATTTAATTACATAAACCTAAATAGAAAGATTGATATCAAAAGTATCAGTCTTTTTTATTTTTGAAAAATATTTTTTGTTTTAACTTTCTTTTAACCTTTGTGTCGTAAAGTAATACTCGGAAAAAGGAGAACTGCTTTTATGGAGTATGTTATTGAAACAAAGAATTTAAGCAAAAAATTCAAAACAAAATTAGCCGCCAACAATGTAAACATGCATATAGAAAAAGGCTCTATTTATGGTTTCATTGGTAAAAATGGCGCAGGTAAAACAACAGTAATGAAATTAATATTAGGCTTGTTAAGACCTAGTGGTGGTGAAATTACTATTAATGGTTCAGAAGATCTAAATAAACAAAGAGCTAGAATTGGTTCTTTAATTGAAGATCCTGGTATTTATAAAAACTGCAGCGCTTTTGAAAATATGAAACGATACTCAATTTTATTTAATACTAGTGATGCTGAAATCAAAGCGATTCTTAAAATCGTAGATTTAGATAAAACAGGCAAAAAGGTCGCAGGTCAATTCTCTCTTGGAATGAAGCAAAGATTAGGTATCGCTATTTCTCTTCTTGGTCATCCTGATATCTTAATTCTTGATGAACCTATCAACGGACTTGATCCAGCTGGTATTAAACAAGTTAGAGATACAATCCTTAGACTTAATAAAGAAAAAGGTATTACTTTTTTAATCTCTTCTCACTTATTGGATGAACTAGCTAAAATCACAACTCACTATGGGATTATTAGAGATGGAGTTTTATTAGAAGAAATAAGCGCGAAAGAGCTTATGGATAGATGCGTTACTAATATAAAGATAGTAGTAGATAATCCAGAAGAAGCTTCTAAATTATTACAAACTAAAAAACTAATTAATAAATATGAGATTAAAGATAAAGCAATATATTTATATGATTCATTAGATCATCCTGAATTAATCGTGGAAGCGTTAGTTAGAGATGAATTTAAAGTATATGAAGTTAGTAAGAATGAATCTGCGTTTGAAAATTATTTTATTGAAAGGATTGGTAGATAATTATGGGAAAGTTATTAAAGTTTGAATTTGCTAAATTAATAAAAGCTAAAGTTTTCTATATTTGTTTATTTGTTTCTATTGCAATAGTATTTATTTTCGGACTTGTAGCAGATGCAGATTCACCTAGTGTAAACTCTTTATACTTCTTTAAGTCTTTTACAGAATTTTCTTTAATCACAACTGTTATTGCTATACCAATTTGTATATTTGTATGTGAAGATGCACAATGTGGCGCAGAAAAAACAGTATTAGGAAGAGGTGTATCAAGAAGTAAATTCTTCTTTGCTAAATATATATCTTCATTAATTGCTTATATGTTATTTGTTCTTATAACAATGGCAGCTACATATATATTTGCAATTATTAAATTTAATTATTATGTTGATGATACATTAGTGCCATTTATCTTCTTAGTTTTATTAGGATTATTCATGTTCCATGCTTTATTCTTTGCGATTTCTACTATACTTGGTAAAAATGGTTTCGCTATTGCAATGGCTATTTTAATTCCAACCATTCTACAACTATTAATGATGTTATTAGAACATGTAATTGATCTTGAGAATTTCTCTTTCCAAATATTTTCGTTCAACGATATATTAAATACATTTGTTAGATATACTGAATGGAATAAAGATTTAACATGGTCTACAGTGCTCTCAATTGTTTATCCTGTGTTATTTATTGGTGCTGCACATGAAGTATATGTTAGAAAAGAAAACTAAGGAAACTGCTACTGCAAAGTAGCGTTTTCTTTCTTTGGAAGATATAATTTAAGAGATGTTATGGTAAATATTTTAATCGCAGAAGATGAAGAAAACCTTCTTAATTTATATAAAATAAGATTAGATAAAAAAGGTTATAACGTTATATTGGCTAATAACGGAAAACAAGCAATTGACATTATTTATAAAGGTGGTGTTGATTTAGCTATATTAGATGTTATGCTTCCTGTTTATTCTGGTTTTGAAGTACTTGAAACAATTAGAAGGTTAGAGTTAGATATACCAGTTATTATGGCGACTTCAATGAGTCAACTTAATGATAAAAAAGAAGGATTCTCTTTAGGCGCGGATGATTATTTAGTTAAACCATTTGATTTTGACGAATTATTGATGAGAATAGATGCTGTTATTCGTAGATATAAAATAAATGCTGAAAGTAAAATTACAATTGGCGAAACTATATTAGATGCAGAAACTCTAGAAGTATTTAATAAGGATAATAGAGTCACTCTATCAAAAAAAGAGTTTCAAATTTTATTTAAATTACTTTCCTATCCAGAAAAAACATTCACAAAAGAACAAATATTTGATGAGTTTTTCGGAATCGATTCAAATGCAGATTATGATTCTGTAAAAGTTTATATCTCAAAAATTAGAAAACAAATATCAGTATTTGAAAATATTGATATAGATAACATTAGAGGCATCGGTTATAGGGGAATAAGAAATGAGTAAGAAGTATTGGATTAAAAAGATACTTAAATATTTTGGAATTGTCGCAGGTTCTTTTGTGGCTGTACTTCTTGTTATGGTGATTTTTCTTGGCATTTATGTTGGAATTAAAGGAGACATAAATGAATCTGAAGAAACTGATTTTGTCGGAACTATAACATTTATTGCTTCCTTTGTTGTAGTTGCTTTAACTGCGTTCCTTATTACTTATATTGTTGAAACAAGAAGGCAAAAGAAATTTGATGTCTTTTTAAATGAAATTGCAAAAGGAAATTTTGACGCTGAGTTTAAAGTAAATAAAAGACGTGCACAGCCAGAGGAAGTAGTAGCGATAAATAAATTAGTCAAAGAACTTAAAAATAATCAAATGTTAAAATCTGATTTTATTTACGGGTACTCTCATGAAATGAAAACCCCTTTAGCCTCTATTAAAGGTTATGTAGATTTATTACTTGAGGATAAAGATTTAAGCGAAGAAGAAAAAGAACAATATCTAAATATTATAAAAAACGAAACTGTTAGACTATCTGATTTATCTAATGAGACTATGTTAATCTCTAAACTTAATGACGCTGAATATGTTATGGAAAAACAACCATTCTATATTGATTCAACTATTGAAGAATGCGTTCTACTAATGGATAAACAATTAAAGAAAGTAGAAGGAAAAGTAGAATTTAATTTAAAACATATTAGTTACAATGGATCTAAATCCTTATTAAAAGAAGTATTTATAAATTTAATTTCTAACTCTATTAAATATAGAAGTGAAAGAAACTTAATTATTAATATAGATATAGAAGAAGATGACAATAATTTAATTATTTATTTTAAAGATAATGGCAAAGGTATAGCAGAAGAAAATCTTAAATATATCTTTAATAAGTTTTATCAAGTTGATAAGACTAAACACACAAAAGGTATAGGCTTAGGATTATCAATTGTACATAGAATTGTTGAGATACACGAAGGAGAGATTGAAGTTTTTTCAAAACTAGATGAAGGCACAACTTTCAAGATTTATTTACCTAAAAGTGGATTAGAATAGAATTATGAAAAAAGTAAAAATTACAGTAATGCGTATAGCGTGTTATAAGGATTTAATAGATAAATATGAAAACCCTATTGAACACGCTTGTAATATGAAAATAGGACAAGTATTTATTGCTAATGGCATTAATAAACCAGAAGGGTTTTGTGATAGTGCTTGGGAAAGCATATATCCATTTTTAAAAGAACTCGCTAATGGTGGCGGTAATTTTTATGACGGATGGATGAAAAATGAACATAGCGCGATGATATCGTGCAATGATGGGTTTCGTCCGGTAAGTTTCCTATTAGAAACTCTTGATGAAGAGGCCGATATTTAAAAGGTGATGTTAGTTTAATAATTAAATGCAACTGTCTAGAAAAGTAAGTCTCGTGCGCACGTATAGCAAAATAGTTTGAGTGCAATTTTTTGTATTGTTTATACCGATTTTTAAAGTTATATTAATGTTAGAAAGCATAACAAAAGGA
>JAILIF010000078.1 GCA_024695405.1 Bacilli bacterium | reverse complement strand
TAGAAGATAATTTTAAAGAATGGATTTCGTTCGTTAAGCATATTTTAAATAGGGAAAAAGATGTAGAAATAATTATAGATAATTCTTTAAATTATGATGCCGAAAAAGTATTGAAACAAGTTGAAGAACAATATTCATCTTTCTTAAGCGATAAAAAGAATTATATTAATAGTATTTTTGAACAAAAAACTAACCATCCTCTTTTTAAGATTAGTCAATATACTCAAGACAATAAAATTAAAAATAAAGAGTTCATTAAACAGTTCCAAGAAAAATATCGTAGTTTATTTGAACGAATCGATAAGACGCATAAGAAACTTAACAAGAAAAACTGTAAACACAAATTTGCTGGTGTCAGACGAAAGCTGGGATTTTTTATTATACATCCAGGTAAGGGTTCTTTAAAAGATCTTGCAAAAGCCGTTTTAATATGGAAAGAGATTTATAAAGATTCAGATTTATTTGATAGAATTGGGGATAATTATGAAACTTTTAAAAATGCTCCTTCATTCAAAAAACATATTGATCATTATATAAATTGGGAAAAATCTAGAACTTCAAATACACCTAGCTTCTCGTGTATTCATGTTGATGATATACATAATCCAGAAATGTTCTTTACATATGACTCGGAAGACATGTCTTTAATTGATGAAGAAATGAGAGATGTGGAAGATGTTTTAAATAACCTACCTGAAAAGTATTACGGGAACATCACACATGATTTATCTCTAAGATACATTGATAGCAAACTAAAATATTTTTTTGATAAATTGAAAGAAATCAATAAATCCGACGACACAATAGTGTTAATCTGTGCTGATCATGGTTTTTCTTTTAGTGGAAATCCTATAAGAGACAGTCAAATTACTAACCTATATTTAGAGAATTACAACATTCCTTGCATAGTATTTGGAAGTGGATATAGCAAAGAAGTAGACACACTTTATTCAAGCAAGGATATACCTTTTATTTTGCATGCTTTAGTTGGTGGCAAAATTCCTACTGCTTTTGACGATGGAATAAATTCATTTTCTGGAAGAGAATTCCTATCTATTGAATATTGTGGTGGTGGATGTCCAGTTATTAAAAGAAGAGAATTAAAAATGGCTGCTTTTAATAAAGAATGGTTTGTTGGTTCTATGGGTAAAATCGATAGTAAGATAGTTGTAACTGAAACTTACAATCTAAAGAAAGATCCTAAGCAGAGTAAGAATCTAATTAGAAATAAGAGTGTTATTTCCAACAATGCTATAGACGAGCTAATTAGTAAAATCGAAGAACGAAGAATGGCTATAAAAAAGCTTTGAATAGATAAACCAAGAAATAGAAAAGATAAAAACTATATTGTCAACAAGCATTTATATTATTAAAATAGTTAAAAGAATCTTTTTTAAAGATTTCTTTTTATAGATAAAGTAAAATTCTTTTTATCTTATTGTCCTCTTAATTCGTTGTTTGACTTATTGAAGCCTGGCGCACCTTAATTCTATAATGATGTTATAGTTTTAGACTTTTTTGTAGTCGAAAGGGTTTTTATACAATTTTTTATACTAACAGAACATTTGATAGGTTTTTTAAGGATTATTAAACATAAACGATTGGGGGATTAAAGTATTTTTTAGAAAGATAGACAATATGAATTATTACTTTTAGCGTTCTAGTTTTTAATTATAAAGGAGTTTTTTGGTATGGGAGAAGAAAAACGAGTTACATTAAAAGATATTATTAAACTTTTGCTTGGAAACAAATGGATTTATTTATTTATGCTTGCAACTTTTTTTGTTGCTTCTATGGTTGGGCTAAATATTTATAGTTCATCTAACAAAGAGTATTCATCTTTTTTTAACTATAATGTTGCAGGTTTTACATATGATGAAAATAGTGGGACTTTTATAGACGGCGAAAAATTTGATACTCACTCTTTGATAACTAAAGATAAAATCACTTCATATTTGCAATCAAACGAAATTTTAAAAAGTATTTCTTATGAGGATTTGATTGAAAATAATGGCATTAAATCTTTTGGTTACAAAATCGAGTATGAAAAAAACGACCATGTTATGAATGATGTTGATAATAAATATTTGGAAAGCAAAAGAGGATTTGAACTCGTATTAAATTCTAAGGCGTTTTCAAAAGAGCAGGCAAAAGTATTTGCTGGCATAGTTGCAAAACAAGTTATAGAGATTTCGAAAGAAAAAGTCGAATCGATTAATTATAGTGCTTTTTTAAAAAACTATATTAACGCTAATAGTTATTCAGATAAGGTTACTTCTTTAGAGTCAGGTATTGAATTAATCAATAATAAATGTATGGATTTGCAAAATGTTTATGGTGATGTAGCTATAACATCTGGCAATTATGGTGGAGAAGAAGAAAAATATTATGTAGATTCACAAAACATTAGCGAATGGTTAGAAGACATGAATATTTGTTTCAAAGGTTATTTTGTTAATAGTTTAGCTAAGGAACTTGAATTAGGTGGTTTCATCAGAGAAGAATCTAGAGATTACATTGTCTTTTTGAAAACTAGCATTGAGAATTTAAATAGAGAGATTGCTGTTAACGAAAGCATTCTTTCAGATTTAAAAAATCAAAGAGACGATTTTATTTCTATGATTTCTTCGACTTCTACTATTGTTAATTTAGAGATTGGAGAGTATAACTCTGAAATTATTTCATTAACAAAAGAAATTGCGAAACAAAAAGAACAACTTGCGATTTATAACCTTCAGTTGGATAAATTGAATACTTCTACGATGACAAATGAAGAGCTTCAAAATTATAATCGTTCTCTAGAGGAATTTGAGAATAAATTAAATCTCGTTTATGACAAGTTAGATTTTTATACCAAACAATTTGAAGCGGTTAGCAAAAAAATTATGAATGATAACATGGCAGTTTTTTACGAATCTTCTGATATTGTCGATTTGCAAGGTGGAATGAAATTTACTACTATAGCAATGCTTTCTGCTGCTATAGGATTTTTTGCTCCGATGGTTGTTAATATTGTGATTGCGTGCTTTAAAGAAGCTGAAGGAAAATTAGATTTTATAAAGAATAAATCAAATTAATGAAAAATGAATATTTAGGATTAAACACTAAAAGAGCGATTTTGTGGGTGTCTAATTTTATGGACACCCCGTATTACGCAATCTTTCTAGCTTTAGTTAGTTTGCTTTCGTATTTTTTGGGTCTTGACTTATTAAATATTTCAATAATATCTATTTCTATATCGTTTAGTTTGCTTTTTAAAAAGAAGCTCAATTGTCTTTTGATAATTTTTCTTTTTATGGCGTGCATGATTTCTAAAAAGCATTCACCTGTTGCTGTTATAGATAATGGCGATAGGGAGTTTTTTTACAGACCGAGCAACTATATTTTTTGTATAGTGGCAGCATCGATACCGGTTGTGATTTGTATTTTCAAATCTGCTGTAAATATAAAAAATGGGGATTTTTTCTCTTTTAAGCTTTTAATTGTTACATTTTTATTTGGATTAGCGTTATTGACAAACGGATTGATGAATGAGGCATATAATCCTTTAAACCTATCATTTAGTCTTTTTATGTTTTTTTTCTTTGTTTTTTTATTTTTTGGTATTTATCCACAAATAACTTTAAATAGAGAAAATATTGTTCAAATATCAAAACAAGTTTGTTTCTTTGTCTTAACTATTTTGGTAGAGTGCTTAGTCTTTTTCTGCACTAATTATGAGTTTGAGAATGGCATATTTATGAACTTTTATTTAGGATGGGGAAATAGCAACACAATAGGCATGCTTCTAATAATAGCAATTCCGTTTTTGTGCAAAATGCATAATTATGAAAATAGAGCATTCAAAATATTTGCTATTATTCTTACTTTTTTTGCTATTTTTTTATCAGCTTTGTTGTTGTCTGCACAAACATATTTGGGATTAGCCGTCTTGGCTTGGCTGATTTTGTTTTTTAACTGGGTATGTAAAAAAAGATGTAGAAAATCCTTGATTATTTTAGCTTGCTATACTGTTCTTGCTGCTAGTTTTTGTATCATTTTTTTCTTTGTTAAACCAACTAGTGTTCAAATTTTAGTCGAATTAAGTAATGGTAGAATTGAACTTTGGAAAAGAGCGTTACTGGGTTTTAAGAAAAATATTGTTTTTGGAAGTGGTTTTTATTTTAATGGAAGCGATCCAAATATAAACTTAAGCAGTTTTGTTCCGTTTTGTGTCCATAATACAATTCTTCAAATGTTGGGTTCTTGTGGTCTTTTAGGAATGATTTCTTATGGGATTTATAGAATTACAACAATTATTGAAAGCGTAAAACTTTTGAATTCTGAGAATTATGGAATTTTTATCTCTTTACTGATGATTTTGATTATGTCGCTTGTTGATATTCACATTTTCGATTTCTTTGGAACTGCTATTTATGTCGTTCTTCTATGCATGTGTTTATCTCGTGGGAAAAGCGAAAAAGTACATTTTAATGCCGATTGTAATAATTTAAATAAAACTATTTAAGGGAGTTTTTTATGTTTGCAAAGAAAAAAGTCATTAAACCATTTGAAAAGAAAGTTTATCTTTCTTCTCCAACGATGCACGGAGATGAATTGAAATATATGAAAGAAGCTTTCGAAACTAATTGGATGTCTACTATCGGAGAAAATATTAATGAAGTAGAAAGTATTGCTGCAGCAGAAGCTGGTGTTAAATATGCGGTTGCTTTGTGCAATTGTACTTCAGCTCTTCATTTATGCTGTAAAGTTGCGGGTGAAAAACTTTATGGTAAGCCAGCTATCGGCCATGGCGCATTAGAAGGAAAAAGAGTGTTTTGTTCAGATATGACTTTTGATGCTACTGTAAATCCGGTTGTTTATGAAGGTGGAATCCCTGTTTTTATTGATACTGACTATGCATCTTGGAATATGGATCCAATTGCTCTTGAAAAGGCTTTTGAGCTTTATCCAGATGTTAAACTGGTTGTTTTTGCTGAATTATATGGATTTCCTGGTAGAGTAGATTTGATTAAAAAGATTTGTGAAGAACATGGTGCTTTATTAATTGAGGATGCTGCTGAAGCGATGGGAGCCACTTTGAATGGAAAAAAATGTGGTTCATTTGGCGATTTTGGAGCTATTTCTTATAACGGAAATAAAATTATAACAGGTTCTAGTGGTGGGTGTTTGCTAACCGATGATATAGAAGTTGCAAACGCAATTAGAAAATGGTCAACGCAAGCAAGAGAAAATGCTCCTTGGTATCAGCATAAAGAATTAGGATACAACTATAGAATGAGCAATGTTATTGCAGGTGTTATAAGAGGGCAATATCCGTTTTTAGAACAACATATTACACAAAAGAAAGCAATTTATGAAAGATACAAAGAAGGCTTAAAGGGGCTTCCGATTCAAATGAATCCAATTATTGACAACACAAAACCAAATTATTGGCTTTCTGCATTGGTTGTTGAAAAAGAGTACATGTGCAAGCAAGTAAGAGGTGATTTAAAAGTTTCCTATGTTCCAGAAAAAGGAAAAACATGTCCAACGGAAATATTGGATGCTATTTCATCAATAAATGCGGAAGGCAGGCCAATTTGGAAACCAATGCATATGCAACCGATTTATAAGGAAAGTGAATTTGTTGGTAGAGAAGGCTTTGTAAAACACAATGGTATAACTGATGCTACTAAAAAAATGGTAGACATTGGTGCTGATATTTTTAATAGAGGATGTTGCTTGCCTTCAGATAATAAAATGACAATCGAAGAACAAGATAGAATCATTGAAGCAATTAGAGGATGCTTTGAATAATATGAAATGGTATTTTATTTTAGCTATTGCAGTTGGGTGCATGCTATTTTTAATACTTATTTCTAGTATATTTTATAGGGTGTTTTTTAAACGCTTTTGGGACATTTTTTTCTCAGGATTAGGTTTAATCATTTTACTTCCGCTATTATTACTTGTTGGGCTGCTTGTTAGAATTAAATTGGGCAAGCCGATTATGTTTAAACAAACCAGACCAGGGAAAAATGGCGAGCTTTTCCAAATGCATAAATTTCGTTCTATGCTCCCTTCTCAAACTAAAGACGGAAGGATATTAAGTGATGAAGAAAGATTGGAATGCTTAAAGAATGGAATTGATATTTTAAGCGACGAAGAACGCTTGACTAAGTTTGGCAAAATAATTAGAGCTCTTAGTTTAGATGAGTTGCCTGAATTATGGAATATTTTTAAAGGCGATATGAGTTTTGTTGGGCCAAGACCGTTGGCAACTATTTATTTGCCTTTTTATACTAAAGAAGAATTTCATAGGCACGATGTTAGGCCTGGATTGACGGGCTTGGCACAGGTTAATGGTCGCAATTCTATTTTGTGGAAGGAAAAATTTGAATTCGACTTAAAATATGTTAAAAGTTATTCTTTTTTTGGCGATTTAGCTATTATCATAAAAACTTTTTTGGTTGTTTTTAAACGAAAAAATATAGGTCAAGGAACTGAAACGCCTGAATCTTTTAATATTTCTAGGCAAAAAGAATGGAATAATGGAACTGTGGTAAGGGATAGATAAATATGTATATATTACGAGAAATTGAAAGAAATGATATAAAAATCATTAACGAGTGGAGAAGAGACAAAACACTCCAAAGCTTCCTTGGAGGAGGCTTCAGGTTCATAAATGAAGATGTAGACATAGAATGGTACGAACGATATCTTAGAGTTAGAAATAACAATATAAGATGTGCAATCGTCGATAAGGACAAAAATGAATTGGTGGGTGTTTGTTATCTTTTGGACATAAATTTTGTTAATCGTTCGGCTGAAATTCACATTATGATAGGTGATAAAAATAACCGCGGCAGGGGGGCTGGTACATTTGCAATGGTCGAAATGTTAAAACACGGTTTTTTTGATTTGAACTTAGAACGTATTGAATTAGAAGTTTTAGAAAGCAATGAAAAAGCATACGATTTATATAAAAAATTAGGTTTTAAAAAAGAGGGCACTAAGCGACATGCTGTTTTTAAAAATGGCGAGTTTTTTAATGTTTTCTTCATGAGCTTATTGAGAGAAGAATTTAAATTCGAAAGCATTATTTAGTAATGAAAGAAGAAATTGGAAGCGAATTTTGGGATATACCAACATGTAAGAAAAGAAATTGCTTATTCGATAATGCAACTTTTTTTTCGTCAGGTAGAGGTGCTTTTAGAGCTATTTTGAAAGACATCAAAGAAAAAATAGGAAAAGATGTTAATTTAAAATTTGCTATTCCATCTTACTTATGTGAGTCAATGATTGATCCTCTTAAAAAAGAAGGAATAGAATATGAATTTTATAGTGTTGATTTTGAAAATGGGAAATTTGTGTTCGACTATTCCTGCACAAATACTTGTAACGCTATTTTACTTGTTAGTTATTTTGGATACGATTCTTTTTCTGAGTGTTTTAAAACTCAACATAAGATTATTGTAAGAGATGTAACACATTCTATCTTTTCTAGAGAATATGACGATGCTGACTATTATTTTGGATCATTGAGAAAATGGGCTGGATTTAAGAATGGTGGTTTTGCTTATAAAAAAAACGGTTCAATTAATGAGTGTGGAAAAAGACTTTTAAAATATTCGAGCCTTCGTAATGAGGCTATGAAATTAAAAGAAGAATACATTAATGGTTATAATAGCAATAAAAACTATTTGGATGTTTTTGAAAATGCCGAAATATTACTGAAACCATGTGAAGTAGCCGGGTGTATATCAAGCGATATCGATAATGCATTATTTTTGGATATTGATTTTATAAGGGAAAGTCGAAGAAAAAATGCAATTATTCTTATTGAAGGTTTAAAAAAATATTGTGTTTTCAAACAGTTAGGAACAAACGATTGTCCTTTGTTTGTTCCAATTATATTTAAGGATAGAGATGGTTTAAGAAAATACTTGATAAGTAAAAGAATATACTGCCCTATACACTGGCCAAAACCCGAAGAACAAGGGATAATGTCAGAAACCCTTTACAAAGAGGAGTTGTCGTTAATTTGTGATCAAAGATATGATGCGAGCGACATGAATAGAATTGTGTGTGAAGTTTTAAAATTTATTGAAGGAATTTAACAATGAAGGTATTAACAATAGAACAATCTGACGAATGGGATGCGATTGTAAAAACATTTAAAGAATATGATGTTTACTATTTAAGTGGTTATGTAAAAGCTTTTAAAAAACACGGCGATGGTGAACCGCTTCTTTTTTACTATTCTGATGATGACTGTAAGGGTATAAATGTTGTAATGAAAAGAGATATCTCTAACATTGCTCGCTTTAAAAATATAATTGAACCAAATTTGTATTTTGATTTTGCTACACCATATGGTTATGGTGGATGGCTTGTTGAAGGAAAAATTAATGAGAAACTTTTTTTGGATTATGAAGAGTGGTGCTGTAAACATAATATTGTTTCTGAGTTCGTTAGATTTCATCCAGTGATAGATAATTATTCATACTCAACCGGTTTTTACAATATCGTGACTCTAGGAGATACAGTATCTATCGATGTTTCAAATAATGAAAATATATGGAATAACTTCAGTTCTAAGAATAGAAATGTAATTAGAAAAGCTTTGAACAACGGCATCCAAATCAAACAAGGGTTCACAGAAAAACTGTTTAATGATTTTTGTAAAATTTATAATGGCACTATGGATAAAAATCATCGCCAAAATAATAATAAGCATCCGCATTATTTTTATCCA
>JAILIF010000010.1 GCA_024695405.1 Bacilli bacterium | reverse complement strand
ATTGAAAAAGTAATTAAAGAAATTAGAAGTGTTAATAAAAGTGTCATCATCATGGTAGATAACTGTTATGGTGAACTCGTTGAAGAAAAAGAACCAGGCCACGTTGGAGCTGATATTATTGTCGGTTCTTTAATGAAAAATCTAGGTGGAGGTGTTGCTTCTACTGGTGGATATATTGCAGGAAATAAAGAACTAATTAATATGGTTGCAGATAGATTAACTGCACCTGGAATTGGTAAAGATCAAGGTGCTAACTTTAATCTTAATAATTCTTTCTTTAAAGGAGTTTTCTTAGCACCAAATGCCGTTAAAAACGCTTTAAAAACTGCAGTATTTGCAGCTTATATGTTAGAAAAATTAGGGTTTGATGAAGTCTCTCCTAGATATAATGAAAAAAGAACAGATATCATTCAAACTGTTGGATTAAAAAATAAAGAAAACCTTGTTAAATTTGCACAAGGAATTCAAGAATCTTCCCCAGTAGATTCATTTGTAAGAGTAATGCCAGCACCAATGCCAGGATATCCTTTTGATGAAGTTATGGCAGCAGGTTCTTTCACTCAAGGATCAACAATTGAATTAAGTGCAGATGCTCCTGTTGTTGAACCATATACGTTGTATATGCAAGGCGGACTTACACAAGAATATGGTAAATTAGGCATTATGCTTGCCTTATCTAAAATTAATAAATAAAAAGGCCAATTGGCTTAAGCACCATATTGACCACCATCAATTCTAATTACTGAGTTATTAATATAACTTGCTTCATCACTTACTAAGAACTTAACTAAGTGAGCAACCTCTTCAGGATTACCATATCTTCCTAAGAGGATTTTTTCTTGTTCGCTCTTTAAGAATTCTTCATCATATCCTTCTAATTCATTTTCTGTTCCAATGAATCCTGGAGCAATTGCATTTACATTTACATACGGAGCGAACTGCATTGCTAAATTATGCGTTAATGATATTAAAGCAGCTTTACTAGCGTCATATTCAAGACACATTGGATAATAAGTATTAATTCCATTAGTAGAAGCAATATTAATTACTCTTCCCCACTTCTTATCAATCATTCCTTTATATACTCTTCTAGCAACGTTATATGCTCCTATAACATTAACATCTAAAGTCTTTTTAAAGTCTTCAACATTCTTTTCGTGCCACATACTAGAAATATCAATTGCAGCATTATTAATTAAGATATCAATAGTGCCTAATTCTTTTTCAATATAGGTCACCATTTCATCTACTTCGTTCTCTTTTGAAACATCACATTGGTAGGTTAAAACTCTAACAGGTGATTCCGCTGCTAGTTTTTTCGCTAATTCCTTAGCTAGTTTTTCACTTGTTAAATAGCTAATAACGACATCATAGCCGTTATTAGCTAACTCTTTAACAACAGCAGCGCCAATTCCTTTAGCACCACCAGTTACTAATGCAATTTTTCTCATATTAGAAAAAAGAGCCTATTAAGCTCTTCCTGAATATTTACCATCAGCAGTAAAGACGATAATCTTTTCACCTTCTTCAATGAATTGAGGAACACGAATGCTTAAGCCTGTATCAGTAACAGCGTCTTTAGTTTGTGAAGATGGAGCACCTTTAATTGCTGGAGTGGTTTCAGCAATAGTTAATTCAACTTTTTCTGGGATTGCTACGTCTAAGACTTGACCGTTCCAGAATACGATTTGAACTTCCATACCATCAACTAAGAAATATTTCTTAAAGTCGATATGTTCTTCATCTAATTCGTATTGATCGAATGTTTCCATATCCATAAAATAGTAAGTTGTATCAGCTTTATAAGAGAATTGAACATTCTTCTTTTGAATTTCAGCTGCATCAAATTTAGTAGATGCGTTGAAATTTCTTTCTTGTGTAGAACCAGTTTTTAAGTTCTTCATCTTTGTTTTTAAGATAGCAGCACCTTTACCTGGTTTAACGTGCATAAAATCTAATACTACCCATGGATCACCATCGATTAATAATGTTAATCCTGTTTTAAAATCGCCTGCTTCAATTGCCATATTAATAACCTCTTCAATATTATTCAGTACCCTTGTATTTTATAAGAAAATACAGATTAGTCAATCAATATATATAAAAATGGCCATATTTTGGCCATTTTTTGTCTTTTTTTATTAAATAAAGGACAGCATTAATATTCCAGTAAAGATTAAAAGAATGAAAATATACTGGATAGTTGTCAATTTTTCTTTTAAGAAAATTCTCGAAAAAACAAATGAGAATATAACAGTTCCTGCTCCTAAAATAACAGCAGCAATTCCACCACCATCAGAAAGCGCAAACAAATAAGTAGCTTGACCAATTGTTTCAAAAATAGCGGCTAGAATCTTCCACTTTTGACTTAATACTTTTTGTAAGAAAGTTTCTTTTTTAATTACTGCATTACCATTAGCATCTACTTCAACACTTTCTTCTCCTTTATTCTTAATAGAAAATAACTTTTCTCCTTTAGCTTTTAAGAAGATTAAAATTCCCATAGAAATAATAAAGAATGTGAATTCATAAGCGCAGTTTGCAGTATGTTCTAAATTATCTTCAGTAACATTAATTAATAAAGTAGTTTCAACACTATCTGTATAGAAAATATCTAAGAATGTGCCGACTGCATCTAATAACATATAGCAAAATGGCATTGCAATTGCCCAAATAGCAAGTGTTTTTCCAAGTCTTTTAGTGCGGTCTTCTTTACCGTTTTTATCAAAGAATCCTACACATAAAATACCAATTACAACTACTATAATAGCAATAATTGTTTTATCAGTTAGTTCTTCGTGCAAAAAGATAGCACATAAAATAGGGACAATTGCTCCAGAAGTATTCTCAATTGGATCAGAAATAGATTCTTGTATAAATCTAACTCCAAAATAAGAACATGTCATTGAGACTATATAGCAAAGAGCAACCGGTAAATACCTAACTAAGTTTATTGGGAAGCTTGCCAAATCAATATCTTGAGTAAAAAGAATGACTGTTGCGTATATCCCCATGAAAATGCCAACAAAGACAGTAGTTTTTAAATGAGAATATTTTTCTCTTCCTAAACTGCCTTTTTTATAGAATATTTCCGCAATACCCCATGCTAAAGTTGAAACAATTAAAAAAATCCACATGCGAATATCATATAGGTTTTTATTATTTATTGCATTTATTTTTTAAAAATATTTTAATTAGTTAGGTGACAAAGTTAACGCAACACTGAAAATAATTTGACAATCCGACAATTTGTTTTACCTTCTTTTACGGAAAGGAGGCAAAAATGAATAGATTAACAATCGAAGAAAGAATGCTTATACAAGCTTGCATTTCTAA
>JAILIF010000077.1 GCA_024695405.1 Bacilli bacterium | reverse complement strand
ATTTTATTAACGTTAACAATATCAAAAAAAGTTTGTACCTTTCTATACATAAAGAAAACCTTTCGAGTTTTGCTCTCAAAAGGTCTTTAAATATAGTTTTTATCTTCCTAAATAATTTGATTTACGCTTTCTTAAGAAGAGTAATGCGCCGCCAGTAGCAAGTAATGAAACAATGATTAATGTTACGATTATTGAATTTGAGCTTTCGCCCTCTGCAAAAATAGAAATTGAATTCATTCTTGGGGATAAATTAATTTTTCCTCCGCTTACTCTACCCATGAAATCTTCGTAACCATATGTATCATTGTTTGCGTTATTAACCCCGAATCTTTGTAAGACATAATCATATCTTTGGACGGCTTGCTTAATACAATTATCAGCTACTGCATCATTGGCAATATGTTCTTCGTTCTTTAATAAACCCTTAGCGCCTTCGGTCAATCCATCGAAGCTATCTCTCAATTCTCCCCACTTAGCTTTTGTACCATTTATTTCATCAGCGCAAGATTCTTCAATAAACTCTTCAGCCCAATGTGTAGCATCAGTAAATGCATCTGATTGCATCCACACTTTTCCGGACTTGCAATTAACATAAATGTCATAATAGCCATCTTTAACAACTTTAACTTTTCCGTTTACATCGTCTTCAACTAAGCCTTTTTCTTTAGCGGTTTGTCCGTTGCCGGCATCTCTTAAATCGGCAAATCCAGATGTCTTTGTGCCATCAGTAAATTCAATAACATCGCCAGCAGCTAATTGAACAGAAGTTTTATAATATTGGAAACCATCACCATCAAATTTAAAAGAGTTCAATGAAACTGATGATGAACCAGCTAATGACCAAACTGCAGGATTGCTCCATTGCATGTTATCTCCTGGATCATCCCAACTTGCTACTTCGTAATAAAAACTTTCAGAAGGTAAAGCCAACCAGCTTTGTTTGTTAAAATGATTACCAACATTACCATAAGAACAGCGATACCATTCAACACCAGTATAACCTGTTACATCTTTTGAAACATACCAATAATTATCGCCGGCTTTGCTGGCTTCAATCCACTCATTGACGTTTCCTTCAGACTTATATACGTGTAAGCAGACGCTATCCGCATCATCCCATCCAGAAAATCCAGTACAATCCAAATAAAAAGTGGTTTCATTATCTGCCTTTACTGCTTGTGTATCACTTTTAACTTTAGACAATCCAAACATAGAAAAAGTTAAACCTAAAGCTAGTCCACTAAAAACAAATAAATTTCTCTTTTTCATAATCATCCTCCCAAGGATTATTGCAGTTTTTTCTAAGTTCAAAAAAGAACAGAAGAAACTATTTTTTTCTGTGAATATGCAAAAAGACATATTAAACACAATGATATCTGTAAAACTTAACTTAATGTTAACCCCAATATAAAAAACTGTCAAATTATTTTTACTTGACAGTCTTTAATAAATATATAAATATATGCAGTTAACTATATCTTAAATACCCTATTTGGTTTAATCTCTTTGCTTGGATATTCTTTAACTAATGAATAGCCAAGTGCTAAATGACCTACACCTTCATAATCATCTATATTGATAGGAAGAGATTTCAAAATATCTTTCATTTCACTAGATTCAAATTCTTCTTTCGCTCGATGAATCCAAATATTTCCTAATCCTAGATGAGTTGCTTCTAACATCATATTTTCCATAACTAATGCACCATCATACTTAGCAAATGGAGTTTTCTTATTAGCTACTATTAATATAACTGGCGCACCATAAAATGTATCACTATCTCTAGATAACATACTCGCATTTAATTTAACTAATCTATCTCTAGTTTCTTTATTTTTGATAACGATAATAATGCTATCTTGTCTATTCATTCCACTAGGGGCTAATAATCCAGCTTCTACTACTTTATTTATCTTTTCATCTTCTACCATTCTATTAACGTCAAAATTACGACAAGAACGTCTTTCGATAATCTCTTTCAACATAAAAATACCTCTACGATTAATATAAAGTAAGTCATAGAGGTAAATCAAATCTAATACATTAAAAAGAAAATATTATAATTCACTTTTATTTCTATACATAAATACTGTATGTGCTATAGCGGAGCCTAAAGA
>JAILIF010000076.1 GCA_024695405.1 Bacilli bacterium | reverse complement strand
ATTAAACCATATGAGGATTTGTCTATTTCTTGTAGAGCGCACTGTGTATGCCCTCCTGGTACAGTAAGACATTGCACTGATAGAAGAGATATTCCAGGCAGTAGTGCATTTGTTCCTCCAGTAGCGGGAATAATAATCGCTAGTGAAGTAGTGAAAGATTTAATCGATTTTGAAAATAATATTAGAAATAAGGAAAGATAGAAATATATGAGACGTATAGAGTTATGGCATAAATACAAAGTTATTACTTTTGTAAATATTCTTTTAATAACGCTTATGTTTGGATTTCTTATCTTTCTAATTATATGTAATGTTAATGATATAGATATTGAAATGACCAATGATGACTATTTGGTTACAACAATTATTTTTGGTGTATTAATTCTTATTTGTGTTGCAATGTTTGGCATTACCTTTAAAAGATGTTATTACGATGAAGAATATGAGCAAATAGTGGTTGTATCATATTTCAATATTAAAAGAAGATTTGTAGTTGATAGACGTGAAAGTATAGCAATTGTTTATGTCTCTGAAAATAAAGATAAATACCATATAGCTTTAAGGCATGATGGCCGTTTTCTTTTAGATATAAAAATGCCAAAAGATAGTTTTAACGAAGATCTTAAGGCAATGGGCGTTAAGGCAATAGTGACAATAAATAAAAAGGAACTAAAAGGAAAGATTTAACTATCTTTTTAGCATTTTCATATTTGCATATGTTAGTTCAGTTAACTCATCTGCTATTTTATCTATACTTTCGTTTGCGTATATAATCCATCTAACGATAACGCCGAATGTGCCACTTACTATATATTCGATAATTGTTCTATTTGTAGCGTCTTGATCAATGCTTCTATACGCTAGTTCTTTAATCTTATTATTAACACTTGTGAGATATCCATTTAAGTTAGGATCAGTAATAACGATTCTAAATAGTTCTATATCTCTTTCCATAGCTTCTAATAGTTTATAGAAAGAGTCTCTAAGTTCTTCTCTAGACATTTTTGTTTTTAATAATCTTCCTGCAACCATAAGAATCTTATTAAAAGAAAAGTGGTGTTCTAATATAGAAACTACTATATCTTCTTTAGATTCGTAATGCAGATAGATGGTGTTTCTATTAACTACTGCTCTTTGAGCGATTTCATTCATTCTTACCTTAGAAAAGCCTTTAAGTTCTATTAATTCTATCGTGGCTTGTTCAATAGCTTTTTTAGTTTTTTGTGTTCTTAAATCTTCCATAAATTATAAACATTTTACTAAAAGTGTCGCATAATTTGCAAATGCTAATTATTGACTATTGAACAGTGTATTTATTTTAATCTATAGTTAAACCGTTATCGATTTTAATAATAAAGGAGAATAATATGGCTAAATTTGCAATTATTGGGGATACAACATGCGATTTAACCCCTGAACTTCGTAAGCAATACGATATCGACTACTGTAGAATGAAAGTTTCTTGGGTTGATAAAAATAAAAAAGATGTAGAGATTTATGGTTCTTTAAATTGGGAAGAAATCTCACATAAAGACTATTTTGATTTACTTGCTGGTGGTACTAGAATTTTCACTTCACAAGTAAATGAACAAGAATTTGATGAAGTATTTACTCGTCACTTAGAAGCTGGTGAAGATATTATCTATATTGGCTGTTCAAGTGCATTAAGTGCTTCTGTCTTATTAGCTCAAAGAATGATTGATGAAAAGTTTTCTAAGAAATATCCAGATAGAAAAATCATTGCGATTGATTCTTTGATTTGTAGTATTGGTCAAGGTAGCTTACTTATCTTAGCTTCTAACTTGCGTAAAGAAGGTAAAACTATTGAAGAAGTTGCTAATTATATCAATGAACATAAATTAGAATGTAACCAAGTTTGTACAGTTGAAAACTTAGACACTTTAAAACGTGCAGGACGTGTTAAAGCCTCTACTGCATTCTTTGGTAATTTATTTGGTGTTAAACCTATTCTTATTTCAGACGCTAAAGGTAATAACTATGCTTATGAAAAACAAAAAGGACGTAGAAATGCTCTTATAAGATCTGCTGAATTAGTTAAAGAATGGGTTATTGATCCTGAAGAACAAACATTATGGATTTCTGATGCTGAATGTAAAAAAGAAGATATGGATTTATTAGTTAATAGCATTAAAGCAGCAGTCCCATTTAAAAATATTGTTGTTGTACCTATGGGACCAGTTATTGGTGCTAGCGCAGGCAAAGGCACAATTGGTATATATTTCATGGGTAAAAAAGTAGAATTTGTTGGCGCTTAATATGATCTTAAAAACATTAAATGGGCAACAATTCAAATCTCTAGTTTCTAACGGTGCTAAAAACTTAAGACTTAATTATGAAGAAGTAGATAGTCTTAATGTTTTCCCTGTACCAGATGGAGATACAGGCACAAATATGTGCCGTACAATTGAAAACGGTGTTAATGCTTTAGACGATATAGCTGATGAAGCATTAAGTTCGATAACAAAACCACTTTCTAGTGGTATGTTATTAGGCGCAAGAGGCAATTCTGGCGTCATCCTTTCGCAAATCTTTAGAGGTATTTGTAAAGGTTTACAAAACAAAAATGAAGTAACAGTAAGTGAACTTGCTAGTGCCTATAAATTAGGTGTTAAACAAGCATATGGTGCGGTTGTAACTCCAGTAGAAGGTACTATTCTTACTGTTTTTAGAGAAGCAACTGAATATGCTTGTAAAAAAATAACTGAAGAATCCACAATTAATGATTTCTATCGTTATCACTTAGAACAAGCAAGTAAGACTCTTGCTAAAACTATAGATTTACTTCCAGTACTTAAAGAAGCTGGAGTTATTGACTCTGGTGGTGCTGGATATGTATATATCGCAGAAGGTATGGTTAAATACCTTGATGGAGAAGAAATCGCTGTTGAATTAGCTAAGAGTGGTTCTTCAACTGAAGCAAGTAGTGCTCCAATAACTATCGATTTTGATGCTTTTGGTCAAGATGATATTCTTCAATATGGCTACTGTACAGAATTCATTCTTAGATTACAAAGTAGCAAGGTAGATGTTGATAGTTTTGATGTCCAAACTGTTATAGACATCTTAAACGGTGAAGATATTAAAGGTGACTCAATTGTCGCAACAAGTTATGACAGTATTTTAAAAGTACATGTTCACACAATGGATCCAGGACTTGTCTTATCTAAGATGAGAAAGTTTGGTGAATTCTTAACTGTTAAGATTGAGAATATGTCTCTTCAACATAATGAAACAATTGGTGAAGAAGAGCTTAATGAAAAACGTAAAGTTGAACATAAAAAGTATGCAATTGTTGCAGTTGCACAAGGTGCAGGAATTAAACAACAATTTGAAGAATTTGGTGTTGATTATGTAATTGGTGGTGGACAAACAATGAACCCATCCACTGAAGACTTTATTAAAGCATTTAAAATGTTAGATGCAGAAAACATTATTGTCTTCCCAAATAATAAGAATATTGTTATGGCTGCTAAACAAGCCGCTAAGTTATATAAGGGTGCTCATATTGAAGTAGTTATGTCTACATCAATTCCTCAATGTTTCAGTGCTCTTACAATGTTAGATTATTCTAGTGATGACTTAGTAATTATCTTAGGTAACTTTAACGAAGCTATACGCCATGTAACTAGTGGAGAAATTACTACATCTATTAGAAATACTAGAGTAAATGGCGTTATTATTCGTAAAGGTGATAACATTGGTATTCTTGATGGAAAATTAGTAGTGGCTAATAGAAATAAGATTAATTGTTTCATTGGTTTATTAAGAAAAGTTAAGAATATTAAAG